>CAJTYF010000006.1 GCA_910583945.1 uncultured Bacilli bacterium | reverse complement strand
AATTTTTTTGATTCCTTATTAAAGCCCCGAAATCTTGTTACGGGGTAGTTTACAACACGTTCTAATACTTTTTGATAACGTAACCATTCTTCTAGCGTTTTTTGCATATTTTCTGGTGTTCCCATACAAACTTGATTGATTCGTTTTTCTTGTGGTTTTAATAACCTACCTCCAGTAGGACGTTTATCTGACTCGTATTTACAACCATTTTCTCTTAAAGCAGCACAAGTAGTTTTTAAAGATAATAAATCAATAACAGGGCGATTTATATTCCGTGCACGTAGCAAAAGCGTTGGAGTAATGCCTATAGGAATGCGATTTTTATTAAAATGAATTTGTAACACTGAAACAACAGAAACTTCACCTTGCTCCAATACATTAAGTAATTCATTAGTAGTAAGATTTGGAAAATCTTGAGGCCAATAATCACAACCACATTTTTTACAACAAGCACCACCACAGATTTTGCATAGTTCTTTATTTTCATATTCTATAATCATAAAATAACCTGAATACATATAATAGCATAACTTTAAAATAGATGTAAGGTAAAATAAGAAAGAGTATTTAGATAGATGAATCTTGCTTCATAGCCTATTGGCTTTTAAAACTAGAAATGCTATAATACTAAAAAGGTGGGTAAAAATGAAACGTTTAGAAGTAGATAAAGAAAAATTAAGTCCTGGCATGCGTCAGTACTACGATATAAAAGAAGAACACCAAGAGGAGCTCTTGTTTTTTCGTTTAGGGGATTTTTATGAACTCTTTTTTGAAGATGGAGAAACCGCAGCACGTGAACTGGAGCTAACTTTAACCAGTAAAAATGCGGGTTTAGAAGAAAGAGTACCCATGTGTGGTGTACCTTTTCATTCTGTAAAACCTTATATTGAAAAACTCGTAAACAAAGGGTATAAAATTGCAATTTGTGAGCAACTAGAAGACCCAAAAAACACCAAAGGAATGGTAAAACGCGGTGTCGTTGAAGTCATCAGTAAAGGAACGATTGTGGATTCAGAACTCTTAAGTGAACACGAAAATAATTATATAGCAAGTATTCTAGACTATTCTTTTGTTTACGTTTTATGTTATGCGGACATTTCAACGGGTGAAATTAACATCATGAACGTTGAACACAACCAAGAAAAACTTTTAAATGAAATTTTAAATCTAAAAATAAAAGAAGTCATTTTAAAAGAAAACACAGACCCAGAATTTATTGGATTATTAAAAGTAAATTATAATATTGAAGTCACCATTTCCTCCCAAATCTATGAAGAAAAAATAGAATTAGTAGAAGAAATTGAAGACGTTCGTTTTAAAGAAAGCGTCAAGCATTTGTTGTATTATCTTATTGTAAAAGAATTAAAAGACATTACCCACATAAAAAAAGTCAACCTATTAAATAAAGACGACTATTTAGCAATGGATGTCCATACCATCCGTAACCTAGAAATCTTTGAAACCCTTCGTCTAAAAGAAAGAACGTATTCTCTAATATGGCTTCTTGATAAAACCAAAACCAGTATGGGAAGCCGTAAACTAAAAGACTTTTTGATGCATCCTTTAAAAAACAAAGAAATCATCAACGAACGTTACGATAAAATTGAAAAACTAAACACTGAATTTATTTTAAAAGATGAATTAAGAGAAGCTTTATACAACATTTATGATATAGAAAGACTCTGTGGAAAAATTGCGAATAACTCTATAAACGCTCGTGATTTATTACAATTAAAAAACAGTTTAAAAGTCTTACCAAATCTAAAAGAAATTGCAAAAAAGCTAGGTTTTACCTATAAAATCGAAACCTTTCAAGCAATGTATGAGCTATTAGAAAAAGCTATTTTCGAAGAACCACCTGTAACCATTAAAGAAGGCTCCTTAATTAAAAGTGGATTTAATGAAGAACTCGACGAATTAAAAAGCATTCGTAAAAATGGCAAAAATTTTATAGCTGAATTTGAAAATACTTTAAAAAATAACACTGGAATCAAAAATTTAAAAGTAGGGTACAATCGTGTTTTTGGTTATTACATTGAAGTTTCCAAAGGCCAAGTAAGTCTGGTTAGCGAAGATTTAAAATGGGAAAGAAGACAAACACTTACCAATTGTGAACGCTTTATTTCCCCTGAACTAAAAGAAAAAGAGGCTTTAATTCTAAACGCTGAAGAAAAGATTATTGACCTTGAATACAATTTATTTAATGAAATCAAAGAAACCATTAAAAAGAGTTTAACCGATTTAAAAGACACCGCTGAAGTCATTAGTGAACTCGATGCCTTAACGAGTCTTGCTGTTTGTGCCGAAGAGTATCATTTTGTTCGTCCAACCTTAAACGAAGACCATAAAATAGACATAAAAGACGGATTTCATCCCGTTATTGAACGTGTAAGCAATCACGCGTATGTCAGAAACGATTGTTTAATGGATAAAAACATCAATACCCTTTTAATTACAGGCCCTAACATGAGCGGAAAATCAACCTTCATGCGTCAATTAGCCATCATCGTTTTATTGGCTCAAATTGGGTCATATGTTCCCGCAACCAGTGCAACATTGCCCATCATGGATAAAATCTTTACCCGTATTGGTGCTAGTGACGATTTAGTAAGTGGGGAATCTACCTTTATGGTTGAAATGAAAGAAGCCAAGAACGCCATTTTAAACGCTACAGAAAATAGTCTTATTTTATTTGATGAGTTAGGGCGAGGAACCTCTACTTATGACGGAATGAGTTTAGCCGAAGCGATACTCGAATACGTTAACACGCACATTAAATGTAAAACCCTATTTTCCACCCATTATCATGAACTAACCCAAATTGAAAAAAAATTTTCCAACATTAAAAATGTTCATGTCTCCGCTAAAGAAGAGAATGGAACCATTACTTTTTTGCATAAAATAAAAGAGGGAGCGGTAGACAAATCTTACGGCATTCATGTGGCCAAACTATCAGGAATGCCTGACGAATTAATAAAAAGAGCCAGTGAAATTTTAAAAATATATGAAGAAGGAAAAATGACGGTTGAAAAACCGAACATTCAATTAGAAATGCAATTTGAAACGAACGAAAAAGACCTAATCAAAGAATTTATGGAAGAAGTGGATCCACTTAATTTAACACCACTTGAAGCCATTAATAAACTTTACGAATTAAAAGAACGACTAAAAGGAGGATAAAAATTGTTTAAAAAGAAGAAAACTGAAGAAAATAAAAAATATCAGTCTGAATATTTAGAGGTACTAATAAACTTAAAGAGTATGGCAATCACTGAAGAAGAAATCGCATCCTTTAAAATAAAAGTAGGAAGAAATCCCGACTTAAAAAAGGTGTACACGGCATACTTAAAACTTCAAAAAAAGCTATTAGTAAAAATGAAAAAATTAGAAACTGAGTAGGAAAAAAATTATTATCAAAGAAAAATCGAAGAATTAACTTTTCTGTTAAAAGAATTATCTCAGATGATTATAGCGGAGCACAATCATCGATATTATACGCGAAAAAAAGCATGGTTAGAAAGTATCTTTAGTGAAGAAGAATTACAAGAAGTATTACAAATTTATCAACAAAAAGAAAAGTTAGATAAAGTGCCTAAAAAAACAAAAGAGCCTACCAGAAAAAGAAAAAGAGGCAAAATAAATAGAAGAGGTTAAAAACTTGTTTTTTTGAAAGGGGGAAAAATGAAAATGTCAAAAAAAGAAGTATTAGAATTAGTAAAAATTATAAATGAAAAAATAACCAATCTTACCATTAATAAAAAAGTAGAAATCGAAAATATAGGACGTATTTTTAATAACAAATTAAACGAATTAAATCGTTATTATGAAAAAAGAAATCAATCTTTTTATGAAGGGTCTTTTATTGGAGCAAGTATTTTGGAATACTTCTGTTTTTTAATTGAAAAAGGAACTCAAAATTTAGCCAGTTATTGTATGAGAAAAGAAGCAAAAAATTTAAAAAGATATCAAGAGCTCTGTGATCAAATTTTTGAATTTGACATTGAAAAAGATTTAGAAGAAGCATTAAGAATTTGTCTTATAAAAGATTGTTTTAACGGAGGGGTCTATTATTATAAAATAGATCATCATACAAGAGAAAGATACAACCATGAAATGCAAGCTTTAGGGTACACGAAAACAATGGAAACTCTTTTAACAGAAGTGAAAATGAGTTATGTTATTAAAGAAATTCAAGAAAAATATAGCCCAAAAACCCCTAAAATTGCTTTATCTTTATTAAATCAAATCACTTATTATGCGAATCAAATGACTCTAGCGTTAGAAAAATTAGATTTAGTAAGTATGAGAGATTATAGAGAAAAAATCATTAGTTTTGAAATAGCAAATGAAATAGAAAAAAGTTTGGTTTATGTCTTTATAGAAGTCTTAAAAATGGAAGATATAACAGCAAATACCGAGTGGCAGGAAACTAAAGAAGAATTAATTCTTTTAGGTCTAGGGCACTTGATTCCGCAAATTGAAGCAAGAATCATGACTGGCCTAAAAAGAGAAGTCATTAAAAATTAGGTTTTTCATTCATTTTATGATATAATTTTTTTGGTGATAAACATGACTTTAAAAAGAAGCGAATTAAGAGAAAAATGTATGATTATTTTATACCAATACGACATTCTAAAAAATACTAAATTAACGCCGAATATTGATGAAATCATTAAAGAAAATATGGAAATTGAAAACGAATTTGTAAAAGACATAGTTTATGGGGTCATCACCCATCAGCCTGAATTAGATACTTTAGCCAATACGCACATTAAAGATTGGACCATTGATCGCCTAGATAAGACAGGAGCGTCCATTTTAAGAATGGCCTTATTTGAACTTAAGTACACCGAAACGCCAGAAATTGTAGTGATTAATGAAGCCATTGAATTATCCAAAAAATACAGCGACGATGCCGTAAGAAAAATCATCAATGCAGTTTTAGACAAAATCATAAGAGAGTAGTAGAAAATTATGGAAAATGAAAAATACATTAAAATTAGTGAATTAAATGAATACATAAAAGTAATGTTTGATGAAAACACTTTTTTTCATCGAATCTATTTAAAAGGAGAAATCTCAAACTTTAAAAATCATACCAGAGGACACTTGTATTTCACTTTGAAAGATGAAGAAGCAAGAATTAGTGCCGTGATGTTTTTTAATAACGCTCGCTTGCTTAATTTTACCCCAGAAGATGGTATGAACGTTTTAGTAAGAGGTCGTATTTCTTCTTATCCCGCTCAAGGAACCTATCAAATTTATGTGGAAACGATGGAAAAAGATGGCTTAGGAAATCTTTTTGTCGAATACGAAAAACTAAAGAAAAAACTAGAACTAGAGGGCCTTTTTAGTATAGAGCATAAAAAGAAAATTCCCAAATACCCAAAAAAAATTGGGGTCATTACCGCTCCCACTGGAGCCGCCATTCGAGACATTTTAAGTACCATTAAAAGAAGATACCCCATTGCTGAAGTGATTTTGTTTCCTTCATTAGTACAAGGAGCTTCCGCCGCTCCCGAAATTGTTTCCCAAATTAAAAAAGCCAATACCTACGACTTAGACGTTTTAATTTGTGGACGAGGAGGCGGGTCAATCGAGGACTTATGGGCCTTTAACGAAGAAAGCGTTGCCAGAGCTATTTTTGCCTCCACCATACCAATTATTAGTGCTGTAGGACATGAAGTGGATTTTACAATAGCGGATTTTGTGGCGGATTTAAGAGCTCCAACTCCCACAGGTGCCGCCGAAATGGCTGTACCCACCACACTAGATTTAATTAATTTAATTGCTGAAAAAAAATTAAGATTGAACGCTTTATTAAGCAACACCTTAAAAATAAAAAATCAACAATTAGAACATTTGAAAAACAGTTTTGTATTAAAAAATCCCATGGTGCTTTATGAATTAAAAGAACAAAAATTAGACCGTTTATTAGAACAATTAAATGGAAGCATTAAAAATCAAATTGGTAAAGCACAAACGAAATTTGAAACACTAAAAAACCATTACATTTTAAAAAATCCCTTAAAAATGTATGAAGGGTATCAAAGTGACTTGAAAAAAGAAGAAATGCGTTTAAAAAATAGCATTCAAATCATTTTAGAAAATAAAAAACATCAACATGAATTGATGGTCAACACTTTAAAATTAATGAATCCCTTAAACATATTAGAAAAAGGGTATAGTGTGACCACTAAAAATGGTGAAGTCATTAAAGACGCGAACGTTTTAATGCCTGAGGACATTATAGACATCCAATTTAGAAAAGGCCGTGTTAAAGCAGTAGTAAAGGAAGGTAGTTATGAATAATATAAGTTTTGAAGAAGCATTAGAAAAATTAGAAAGTATTGTAAAAGAATTAGAAAGTGGAAACATAGAATTAGATAAAGCCATTGATCAGTACACAGAAGCTATGAAATTGGTGAGTACTTGTAACGATAAACTAAAAAATGCAACCGAGCAAGTCAATAAAATTTTAAACGCAAACGATGAGCTCATCCCTTTTGAAATCAATGAAAGTGAATAGGTGATAACGTGGCCAGTGAAAATAAAAAAATTACATCGCGAGACGTTGATTTTGCCGTATGGTACAACGATATCTTAATGAATGCGGACTTAATTGACTATTCAAGTGTTAAAGGAAGCATGATCATTCGTCCTTATGGCTATGCCATCTGGGAAAACATTCAAAGTATCCTAGATAAAGAATTCAAACGCACAGGACACCAAAATCTTCAAATGCCCATGTTTATTCCAGAAAGTTTATTAAACGTTGAAAAAGAACATGTAGAGGGTTTTGCCCCTGAAGTTGCATGGGTAACACAGGGAGGAAGTGAACCCTTAGAAGAAAGAATGTGTGTCCGTCCAACCAGTGAAGTCTTATTTTGTGACCACTTTAAAAAAATCATTAAATCGTATCGCGACTTGCCCCTTTTATATAATCAGTGGTGCACCATTGTTCGTTGGGAAAAAACAACGCGTCCTTTTCTAAGAAGCCGTGAAATTTTATGGCAAGAAGGACACACGATGCACGAAACTGAGAGTGAAGCAAGAGAAGAAACAAAACGTATGTTTAAAATTTATGAAGACTTTCAAAGAGATATTTTAGCGCTTCCTGTAATTGTTGGAAGAAAAACTGAAAAAGAAAAATTTTCAGGAGCTGTTGAAACCTATACCATAGAAGCTATGATGTACGATGGGGTCGCTTTACAAAATGGAACCAGTCATTACTTTGGTCAAGGTTTTGCCTCCGCTTTTGGTATAGAATACTTAAATAAGGAAAATAAACTTGTAACCCCTTATCAAACCAGTTGGGGTGTCACAACACGTATGATTGGTGCCATTATTATGACCCATAGTGATGACCGGGGACTTGTTTTACCACCTAAAATTGCACCAATAAAAGTAGCCATCATTCCAATTGGAACTAATGAAGAGGTCTTAAAAAAAGCAAGTGAAATAAAAGAGGCCTTAGAAAAAGAAGGCATCACTTGTCTTTTGGATGATTCAAGTAAATCCCCTGGATTCAAATTTGCTGAAGCCGAAGTCAAAGGCTATCCGATTCGTCTAGAACTCGGTATGCGTGATTTAGAAAAAAACGTCTTAACCTTAGTTCGAAGAGATACACTTGAAAAACAAGAAATCCATTTAGACGAAGTGACAAATCAAGTTGAAGAACGATTAGAAAAAATTCAAGAAAACCTTTATAATCGTGCTTTAGAACGAAGAAACACCATGCTTTATGAAGCAAAAACGTATGAAGAATTCAAAAAAATCGCTGAAAACAAACCTGGTTTTATAAAAATAAATTGGTGTGGGAACGAAGCTTGTGAATTAAAAATAAAAGAAGAAACAGGATTAAAATCTCGTTGTATTTTGGAAGAAGAAAGACCCGATGGACCTTGTGTCTGTTGTGGAGAAGAAGGAAAACACAAAATCTATTTTGGACGTCAATATTAAAAGAAGAAAGGACACCCTTTCTTTTTAAATGACTTCAAATTTTTTCTTTAAAAACTCTTTTTCATGGATATACTTTTCCTTATCTTTAAAAAAATGAAGCGTTTCTTTTTTTAAAACATAAGGATCTTGTTTTATATTATGCTCAATTTTTTTATAAGAAAAATGATGCAAATACCGTTCTAAAAGAAACTTATTTTGAATATGATGCTTATTTCTAAAAAGAACAACGGTTTTTCCAATTAAAAAGGACACAATAATATAATTATTTAAATTACATTTTATATTAATCAAAAGAAACACACCAATAAAAAAACAAGAAAGGTAATTCATAATCAGCATAGAACGATAAAAAGGCAACCATTTCTGTAGCAACAATTGAAGAATTTCCCCGCCATCTAACGGACGAATTGGAAGAAGGTTAAAAAATAAAATGGAGCGATTGTACATCTGAAATAAAGAAAACGTATTATCATGAATCATATTTTTTTTAAATAAAAAATAAAACACAAGAAACAAAAGAAGTTGAAAGAACACACCCCCCATATAAATAATCAAATCGTGATTGATAGGAGAATTGATGTATTTATTAGTTGTCGTGACGCCTCCAAAAGGGTAAATCTCAATTTTCTCAATCTCATAAGAAAAATATTTTAAAAAAAAGAAATGCCCAAGCTCATGTACCACTACAATCAAAAAAATAAGTAAAATATTCTTAATAAAACCTGTTAAAAGAAAGCTTAAAAAAATCAAATAGGTTAAAGAATTAATTTTAAACTTAGGAAAGATAGTTTTCATAACCAATATTTTTTCCATCCTCTATAAAGGTAAGAATCGGCTTGTTCTCTTTAAATTGACCAATAATGGTATCTTTTTCCACGTAATCGTAAATGGTTCCATTAAAATTTTCTAAATTAGAATACCAAATATCTGTCCCATCAATTCCCTGAACAATGACCGTTTTACCTAAATCTTCCTTTTCACCAATAAACACAATAATCCCACTTTCTAAGTAACTAAAAGCATTCGTATTTAAAGTTAAAAGATAAGAATAATCATGATAAGGAGTAATTTTATCTAACAACGTCTCCTTAGACTCAAACACGGGAGTCGTTTTCGCTACTTTATCCGGCAAAATATCTCCAAAATATTTAGCATAAAGATTATTAATCTCTGTAAACTTTAAATTTTCCTTAAAAAAAGAATGATTAAAACGAATGAGATTTTCATCACTAATATTAATATAAATAGCAAAAGCCAAAACCAAAATTACACTTAAAAGCGTTCGGGTAAACAGTTGACTGATGTATTTGGATTGTTTTTGATTACTATTTTTTTTCTTATTATTAAAAACAAGGGTATTTCTTTTATTTTTAATACGATTTTTAATAGCCATATACTCTTCCATATCTTCTCACCTTAATAATTGTATGAAGAAGAAGATTATTTTAGACTTTCAATGCGAAGAAAAAGTAAATCGATAAGAAAACCCCAGAAATTAAATTCAATTTGTTGAAATAATAGAAAGGCTAAAAGATGGTAAAGAAGAAAAAGAAATATAAAGCGAACCGCAAGATAAAAAAAAGAACGAGGAAGTTTAATAAAACGATTAAAAAAATAGAGGAGAAGAAAAATAAAAAAATAACGTAAATGAAAAGATAAAAGAAAATCGATAAGGAGAATCCAAATAAAAAAAATTTTAAAATCCCGTTTTTCTAAAAGAGGAAGAAGACAAAGATTGGTTTTAAAAGGGGTAAAATTGTAAAAGCAAATATCCAATAGAAAATGAAGGTAAATCATGAGTCACCTCTTAAATCCGTAATGATGCTAAGGTATTTTAAATCATCAAAATGAACAGAAGGTTTAATTTTTAAAAAATGTTCAATTTGGTAACGATCAGTTTCAATCGCTTCAATCGATCCGATGAGCACATTTTCTGGATACAAAGACAAATCACTTGTATACACTTGATCACCTATTGAAAGCGTATCTCCCGCCTTAATTCCTTCCACATAAAGTTCCTGATCCTTACATTTGAGTATCCCATAACTGTCGTTGATTTTAACGGAAATAGACGTTTCATCATTTAAAAGAAGACGAACATGACTACTATGTTTATTGGTTTTTGAAACAATTCCTACAAGTCCTAAATCATTGATTACCAAATGATTTTTTTTAATATGGTCTTCTTCACCTTTATAAATAATAATTTCATCCGTCAAATGATAGAGATTATTGATTAAAATTTTAGAAGGTTCAAGAGAATAGGGAATGGAATCCAAATAACCATACGAATGATAAAGTTCTTCTTCCTTTTTTTCTAAAGTTTTATTTCTAGCATACGTGGTCATTTCATATTCAGCAAGATAAAATTCTTTGGCAAATAAAAAGTGATACACTTCTTCTTTTAAAAGAAACGAAACAAAAATAAGAAGATAGAGAAGATTTTTTGCTTTTTTAGTCATCGTCCTTCACCTAATAGTAGTATGGCTTATTTTTTTAAAATTAAAGCATTTCATGGTCAAAAAAGCTAAAATAGTTGGTATCCCCAATAATTAAATGATCCATTAATGGAATCTTCAAAAGAAGGCCGATTTCCTTAATTTGATAGGTAAAATCGATATCTTCTTGACTAGGGGTCACATCATTTGTAGGGTGGTTATGAATTAAAACAATTTTGACCGCACTGTTTTTAATCGCCGCATTAAAAATTTCTCTGGGATGAGTAATGCTTTTATTTTGGGTGCCAACAAAAATCGTTTCGTAGTGAATCAATTGATTTTTCGTGTTTAAAAACACACAAAAAAGTTTTTCTTGTTTACTATTTAAAATTTGCAAACGAAAAAATTGATAAAACTCTTCCGCTTGAGTAAATTTCTTTTTCTTAGGAAAAACTGGGTTCGTCAGGCGTTTTCCAAGTTCAATAGAAGCTAATAAAGTAAGAGCTTTTGCTTCTTTAATTCCCTTAATTTTTATTAAATCTTGATAAGTGATCGTATTGAGCTCATAAAAAGAGGGAAGAGACTGGATAAAACGAATAGCTAAATCTTTAACCGATTCACTTTTATTCCCTGTTTTTAAAATAATAGCAATCAATTCTTCATTGGATAAAGAAAAAGCCCCTTTTTGTTTTAACTTCTCTCTAGGCCTTTCATCCATGGGTAAATCCTTAATCCGATAAGACATCTGGTAGATTCTCCAATGTATTTTTAATAATCATCGCATAGTTCTCTTCTTTTGCTTGCCTTAACAGTTCATCAAAAGGACTCATCTTAGCTATAATCTCTTCTGAAACATCCACTTCCTTAACATAATAATTGTATTTTAAGCCATCAAAATAGCTTTTTAAAAGTGATTTATTCGTTAAGGTTGCTCCAATAAAAACTCGATAATAATCCTTATCTTTTATAATTCTTGCACTTGGATATTGATTACTTAAATTCATGGCATTTTGTTCATTCTTAAAAACCCCAACTTGAAAGACAAAAAGCGTATTTTTATTTTTTGCTTCCGCTTTCTCTTTAATATTTAAGAAAAAAAGGGTAGCCAGAAGCGTTCCTAATAAACAAGAAAAAAGAACAATTTTAAGATTTTTTTTCAAAGTCTTCACCTCTTAAAAGTGAGTTTAACAAAAAAAAATCAAAAAAAATGTCGAATTAAAAAAGAAGACTAATTTTTTTCGCCTTCTTCTAACATAGTAGTAATAAAGATGCCATAACCAGTTTGAACTTTATCCACTACCACATGAGTGACCGCACCAATAATTTTATTATTTTGAATAATGGGACTACCACTCATCCCTTGAACGACTCCTCCTGTTTCTTTTAAAAGCTTTTCGTCTGTAATTTCGAAAGAAATATTTTTAATTTTATTGTATTCATTAATTTTAGTAATATTAATTTCAAATTCTTCGACGATATTATCAGATAAAACAGTTAAAATCGTTGCTTTTCCTATTTTTACTTCATCTTTACTAGCCACTTCAAAGGTTTTATTATCAGGCAAAGTCTTGGTGTATTTTCCAAAGAGGCCAAATTCGGTGTTTTTATAAATATTCCCATAAACGTCTTTAGGATTAAAATTTGCTTTTTTTTCTCCAGGTGTTCCATTGGTACTTTTATTAATTCCAGTAATGGTACTATTAAAAATAGTTCCAGTTTTTACTTCAATTTTTTTATTGGTATTAGCTTCTATAATCTCATGACCTAAAGAACCAAAAATTTTAGTTTCAGGATCAATATAGGTTAACGTTCCAATACCGGTGATACTATCTTTAACATATAAACCTGTTTTATACGTTTCATCTTGTTTAACAAGCGTTAAAGTAGATTTTTTCTCTTCATTATTTCTTAAAAAGGTTAAAGAAACGCTATCACCTTCCATATTTTCTTCAATGGCTTTCGTCAGTTCATTTATCGTTTCTACAGGTGTATCGTTTACTTTAGTAATAGAATCTCCTACTTGAATAGCGGGATTACTTTGTACTAAAGAGCCATTCACTTTATAAAAACCAACAACTAGAACACCTTGACTGTGAATATTAATCCCAATGTTGTCTCCTCCAACAAGAACTCGATCGGAATACGCTAAGGCAATATTAGGAAATAAAAATAGTAAATTCAGTAACAATATACTTATTTTTTTCATCTTTCACACCTCATGCATAGTATATGGAGAAGCCAGTAAGAAATAAAAACAATAATTGGTAACAACCAAAAAATGGTAAAGAAACGTTTACTATTTGTATTAAATAATATTAATAATATAGGAAGATGAACTAAAACCAAGGAAAGTATTGAATAGACTTCCAGATGTGGATATGTGGATGATTTGTGATAGTGAAAATGTGGAAACCGCTAAAAAAGAGTTAATTAAATTATTTGCTGAAAATAACATCTCATCATCTGACATTGATCCAGTTAAAACAATAGAAGATGTTATAGAAATCGTTCACCAATTAAAGAGTGGGGTAGGGGTTATACCTACTAAAACCTTACCAATGGATGCCCATATTATAGAATACGCGACCATTTATTCATTAATTGCTCAGGCCCCAGAAATTTTAAAAAAAGCATCTGAAAACAAAGAAGTGCCATACTTACCTATTCATCCAATATCTTATAGAAAAGACTGGCAACATGATGATGAACCTTATAATTTTATTTATGGCTTTCTTTCAGCTTTTACAGAATTTGATATGGATTTAGAACTAAAAAAATTACTAGATAAAAGTCGAAATATGGTTGCAAACAGTTATACTTTTGAACAACTTTATACTTATCTCATCGCTTCCGCTCAAGAATCAAATATAAGAAGATTCAGAACTTTGGAGCTAAAAGATAGATTTAAAGAAAGGATTGACTCATGGAAAAGATAGATTTACATATTCATTCAACACTGTCTGATGGAGTTTTAACACCAAAAGAAATTATCGACGAAGCTGTTAAAAATGGTGTAAGCGTTATTGCCATCGCGGATCATGATAATATAGACGCTTATACTGATGAATTTTATAATTATGCTAAAGAAAATGGAATACAAATAATAAATGCTGTGGAAATTTCTACTAAAACTGAAAAAGCGGGTATTCATGTTTTAGGATATAATTTTAATATAGAGAATGCTTTTTTAAAAGAAAAATTAAATGTTCTAAAAAATGTTAGGCACGAATATTTAAATAATGTTGCAAAAAAATTAAAAGAATTAAATTATTTTTTAGAAATAAAAGAGCTAGAAAAAATTGAAGCAGTGACTAAAGCTCATATTGCTTTGAACGTTATTAATCATCCTAAAAATACCGATTTATTATTACAACAATTTGGTCATATTCCTAATAAGGGAGAGTTTATTGAAACCATCATGAATGAAGGATGCCCAGCTTATGTGAAAAAAAATACTATTACTCCTCAAGAAGCCTCTAAAATCATAAAAGAAGCCGGAGGAAAAGTTGTATTAGCTCATCCAGTTGCTTATGAATATGAAGATAATTTGAATGAAGAGGCCATAGCTAATTTAGTAACTGAAATGAAAGCGGATGGAATTGAAGCTTATTATATTTATGTAGACAGAAATAATAATAAAATCGATGAAATTAAGAAATGGAAAAATTTTGCTGATCAAAATAATTTATTAGTGACTATAGGCTCCGATTTTCACAACGAAGATGGAATTCGGCCACAAATTGGTTTAATCAATGAAAGGTTAAATTTAAATGATGAGGACGTAAATAATATAATTGAAGATATTTTAAAGGAATAATTCTTAGAAATAAAATTTGACAAGATATCCCATATTTGATAGAATTAAACATGTTTAAAGGAGCTTTCCTTGAAACCGCTTGGAAAAGGTTAAAAAAACAAAAGTTACCTTAACAGCGCGTCTTAATAATAAAGGAGGTATGAAAATGAAAGCTATATTCGAATCTGGTGGAAAACAATATTATGTAACAGAAGGCGACAGCATCTATGTTGAAAAATTAGCAACAGAAGCTGGAAGTGAAGTGGTATTTACAGATGTTTTATTTGTAGATGGTAAATGGGGAAACCCAACCGTTAATGGTGCAAAAGTAACCTGTACAGTTGAAAAACATGGTAAACAAAAGAAAATTGTTGTTTTCAAGTATAAACCTAAAAAGAAATATCGTAACAAACAAGGGCATAGACAACCTTATACAAAGCTTATTGTTAAAAAAATAGAAGCTAAATAAGAATGATAAAAGTTCATTTTACAAAAGATATAATTAAAATCAGTGGCCATGCAAATTATGCAAAATATGGTCAAGATATTGTTTGTAGTGCGGTATCAAGTATTGTCACCACTTCAATTAATGGTATAGTATCTTTTAAAGAAACCATTACTGTAGAGGATAAAGAAACATTGACAATTAAAATAAAAGAACACGATAAAATAACCGATACCTTAATAAAGAATATGATTCATTTATTAAAAGAAGTAGAAAGACAATACCCGAAAAACGTAAAAATAATTGAGGAAGGAGATTAACATGTTAAATTTTAAATTAGATATCCAAAGATTTGCACACATCAAAGCTCAAGGTTCTACTAAAAATGGTCGTGATAGTGCTGGTCGTAGACTTGGTGCTAAAGCAAGCGATGGGCAAACTGTGAGTGCTGGTTCTATTCTTTATCGTCAAAGAGGAACTAAAATTTATCCAGGTGCCAACGTAGGTATGGGTCGTGATCATACTTTATTTGCAAAAATAACGGGAGTAGTAAAATTTGAACGTGCTGGAAAAGACAAGAAAAAAGTGAGTGTTTACGAAGCATAAGAAAACCTATAAATTAAAAAAACTTATAGGTTTTTATTTGCCTTCTTTTGTTTATATTCTAGAATTAATTGATTAGTTTCTTCTAAATTTTCTTCATCAATAGAATCGAGCAATTCTTCAGCTAAAAATGTAGAGGGAATAATAGAAGTCATACGTTCATAATAAGTTTCAATACCATTCGTGTAACGTGCTTCTAATAAATTATTGTCACACAAATCATTTATAACACTCCCATAATCAGGATAAGATTTTATATAGTTTTGAGTAATTAAAGTACACTTGTATTCATTAATAATTTCTTCTAAAATATTCTCTCTTTTGTTAAGTTCGGGTGGATTGTCATTTTCGTATAAGAGATCACCATTTATTTCCTGAATGAGTTTTAAAGGAATTTCGTATGAAGAAAACCCACACCTTGCAAAAAGAATATTTTGTTTTATAAAAGAAGTTGAAGCTTCCATATGACAAAGTTCATGAAGCAAAGTACAATATAAACAATATTTTTCACTTAGGGTTAAACCTTTCCATACAGCCTGATTACAGTAAAGTTCTATTGTATTAGTAAGTTCATGATAGCAACCACTATTTAAGATTGTATCTTTAAACTCAGAGAAGAAATTTGCAAACCAAGAATCATATTGTAAAGAAAGAAATTTTTTATTTTTTTCTAATAATGTTGTCGGTAAAGAATAGTTGTCATTAAAAGTTTTAAGTTTGGCAAGTAATTTTTCTTTCATAAGCCTAAATTCTGGAGGTAAATCTTTTGAAAAGGACTCTCTTTGAATTCTTTTAAAGGAAAGGCGATAATTAAAAATAATTCCAGTATTCTCTAAAGAAAACTCAAATAATTGTTGTTGTTTAACTCCGTTTTTATAAAACGAAAAATAGCGAACTTTATGTGTATCGAAATCAAATCCAGAGTAACCAAAGAAAAGACCTGAATAACCATCTATTAATCGATTTAATGTGAATAGTTGACTCATAAAAAAATCCCCCCTCTTTTTTAACGAAATATAGTATAAGCCAAACGAAATAAATTTGCAAATATAATTTTTAGACAAGCCTTTAGTTCTTTTAAAAAATATGCTAAAATAAAAATGAAAGAGGTGACTTATGCGTTATAAAATAGTTAAAAATGCGACAAATATCTTAAGTGATAGTGAATACTTAGTAAAAAAACCAGAAAACTATAAAAATAAATGGCAAACTTTATTTAATAATAATCATCCTATTTGTTTAGAACTAGGAATGGGGTATGGGTCTTTTATTATTAAAATGGCTTTAGAAAATCCTAATGTGAATTATATCGGATTAGAACTAGATAAAAGTCAAACCGCAAAAGCCATTAAAAATATTGCAAATAAAAAAATTCCAAACTTAAAAATCATTTGTGCCGATGCCTTAGAAATAACTAATTTTTTTGGTAAAGAAATTGATATAATATATCTCACTTTTTCAGAACCTTGGCCCAAAAAGAAAGATGAAAAAAAGCGTTTTACAGCTATTTCATACTTAAAACTATACGATCGGATTTGGAAGAAAAATAAACACATTATTTTGAAAACGGACAATAAAATTTTATTTGCTTCTTCTTTAGAAAATTTAAGTAATTATTGGTATTCCTTTGACTTAGTAAGCTTAGATTTGCATCATGATGAAAGAAACATAAAAAACATTATGACCGATTTTGAAACGCAATACTTTAAAGAAAAAAGACCTATCTATTATTTAGAAGCGGTTTTTAAAGATTAATGATGACTAAAAATTATCCTGAAAAACTAGCTTGTTTTACTTATAATTGGATGAAAAAAGACAAAAGAATTACGAAAGAATATGTGAAAATTTTTTTAACCATTGCTTGTAAAAACCTTGAGCTAGAAAGTTATCTCAAAAATATTTCATTCACTTGTAGAAATCGATACGAGTATAATCCCATAAATAGTAGTTTATCTTTTTCATTAAAAGATCTATTAGAAAGTTTTTTAGAAATTGGAATCATGTATAAATGGGATACTTTAGAAAGAGAAAGCTATGAATATTTTTACGTTAACGAATACTTACTTCATGAATTAGAACACATTCATGACTTTAAAAATTGTTTTGAACTTAAAGAAAATTTTAAAATAAAAATAAGCCGACTTTGTTTTGATACAGAAATAGGTTATAGTAAAGCAAAAAATCCTTTAGAGCAAAAAATTTGGTTATTAAAAGACAAAGAAAAAGAAAAGAAATATCAAAAAAATTATAGTTATAGTCCAATAGAACGTTTTGCTAATTTAAATAGCATAAAAATACTTATTCAAATGGCTGAAATACTAGAATTATCAGAAATAAAATATTATTATCTATATAAATTGTATGAACAAATGATAGATAACTATGAAAGGAAAGAAAATCCAACTCTTTATTATTTAAATCAAATGGGATACATAAGAGAAGCAAATGAAATTAGGAATGAAATGCCTAATCTTTCCTTTGAAGAACGGTTAAATTTAGGACTTTTTATTTCAAAAGAAGAGCAACATCAATTAAAAAGAAGCTTTTATAAAAAAATTCCATGGTTTAATGAATGATGGAACCTTAAAAAGATGAAAATAAAATAGAGAAAAAGATATGGAGGAAATGTCATGTTCGTAGATGAAGTAATACTTAAATTGTATGCCGGGAAAGGTGGAGATGGTTGTACCTCTTTTCGTCGCGAAAAATACATCCCGATGGGGGGACCAGATGGTGGTTCTGGAGGAAAAGGCGGTGACATTATTTTCGAAGTGGACAAAAGTCTAAAAACTTTAATAGATTTGCGTTATAAAAAAATTGTTAAGGCGGATAAGGGAAAAAACGGAAGTGGAAGCAATCGAAACGGAGCAAATGCTGAAGATATTATTTTAAAAGTTCCAGAAGGCACCACTATTTATAACGCTGACAACCACTTAGTACTCGCTGATTTAACTAAAGATAAAGAAAGAATAACGATTGCTCATGGAGGCAGAGGAGGTAGAGGAAACAAAGCCTTTGCCACTCATAATGACCCCGCACCTAAATTTAGTGAGCTTGGAGCCCCTGGAGAAGAAGTTGTGGTAAAATGCGAACTAAAAGTCATGGCTGATGTAGGATTAGTGGGCATGCCAAGTGTTGGAAAATCCACCATTTTAAGTGTAATCAGTAGTGCTAAACCGAAAATTGGTGCGTATCACTTTACGACGTTAAATCCAAACTTAGGGGTCGTCAAACTAAAAAATCAAAAATCATTTGTTATGGCAGACTTACCAGGATTGATTGAAGGTGCATCAAATGGCATAGGGCTGGGAGACAAATTCCTTCGTCACGCCATGCGAACCAAAATTCTTGCTCATGTCGTAGACATTGGTTCTTTTGAAGGTCGTGATCCATTAGAAGATTATTACAAAATAAGAAGAGAAATCGAATCTTTTAATGATAACTTAAAAAATAAAAAAGAAATTATTATTGCTAATAAAATGGATTTACCCGAAGCTCAAGAAAATTTAAAAAAAATTAAAAAAGCTCTACCAAACATGCCTATTTTTGAAGTGAGTGCTTTAAATAATTCAGGTTTTGAAGCCTTATTAGAGGGAATAGCCACTTTATTAGAAACTCTTCCTGAAACCCATCTTTTTGAAAAAAAAGACTATGAAGACTACATCGTTTATAAATTTAAAGAAGAGAAGCCTTATACCATTCGTCGTGACGAAGACATTTGGATATTAGAAGGTGAAGAAATCGAGAATTTATTCAAAATGACACGCTTTACAGAAGACGAAGCAGTAGCTCGGTTTGCTCGTAAACTAAAAGGAATGGGCGTAGAGGAAGAACTTTTAAATTTAGGAGCCCATTATGGAGATGAAGTCCAAATTTTAGATTATGTCTTCGAATTTAGAGAATAAAATTAATTTTCATTCCTAATTTTAAACTCTTACTAGTATTTTTAGGTAGTTCTAAAATACTAGTTTTTTTAATGCATCGATTTAATTTAATAATTCTATTTTTTCCTAAATTTCGTTCTATAAAAACAATTTCATTTTCGTCGTTTAAACCTAAAACATCAATTTCTTCTTTCATGAAATAGGTATGAATACTATTACATTTTGGAAAAAGCATCCCAAAATCAATATTTTCTTTTCCCATTAGACCAATGAGACGTTTAGAAAAAGTGTTTGCTATAATAACGGGTATTAATTTATGATTTAATGATATATGCATTATAAGTCACCTATTAAAATAATAGCATAGAAAAGGAAAGATATTCCAAACAAGACAAGTCTTTGACATTTGCTTTATTAGATTGCTTATGTTAAAATAGGCCTCATTAAAAGAAAAGGGGGATAATCTATTATGTTTAATGTCTTAGACTTCATTGGCTATGAATTTAATCCTCAAGAAATAAAAAATAAAATAAATCTTAAAACAAAAAATTGGGTAAATAATGAACGAACAAATTGTTATGCCTTTGCTTTAGGTCTCGACTTAAACCCTAGTGACATTTGTCGTTACGCGGATGTCCATCTTTATTGTGGAGGGCGTTTCTTTTTACTTCAAAATCATCTATTAAATGATGATGGAACATTAGAAAATATGTCTTATCAAGAAAAATTTGAACTAGATTTTCAATCCCTTGAACTCTTTTATGAAGAAATTGAATTATACGATAACATCGTTGATCCTAATGAATGGAAAATAGCCTATTTTGAAAAAGAAAAGGGCAAAGATTTTCGTTTCTATCGTCAAGCTGAAAATGGAATTTGGTACCACAAACCGGGATTTTATTTTGAAAAACCAACTTGCTATACAGAAAAAAATCGATAATACAAGATCCAATTAAAGGAGCTTTGATTGATTATCCAGAATATACTTATCAACGAACCTATCGCTTAAGAAAATAGAAAGGTGAAAACTTTATGAAACTAGAAAAAGTACAACAAAAAGAAAATTTTATACTCCAAAATGGTGCTGGAATACCAAAACGAACTGTTATTCATATGCTATAGGTCTTGATATTCCCGACTTTTTAATATCGAGAACAATACCGCCTTATTATCTTGGGTATTTATTTACCATTTACAAAAAAGAATTTAAAACTTGGCAAAAACATATGAATTTTTTGAGTAATTTTTCTTACGATAAAAGCATTCAATTGGATTTGAAAACCCTAGCCATTCCCTTTGAAAGAATAGATTTGACCAACAAATTAAGAAATGAATTTGAACGAAAAATTGTTTTCTTTAAAACCGTTTATCGGAAATATTACCTTTATTATGGAAATTATACTTGTCAAAGTCCTACACCTTGGCATAGTTTTCACTTTTATGTCCAAGATTATGACGATGTTTGGAAACATAAGCCAGGTTACATGCGTAAACCTACCCTTAATTCAACAAAAACAGTAAGACCCATATTAGATCCTCTTGAAGATAGAAAAAATTATGAACCAATCTATGAATACCAACAAACTCTACGTTTGCGATTAAAAAATTGACTTTATGCTTAGTTTAAGGTATAGTATTTATAGCGATAGTAGGTGATTTGGATGATAAAAAATAATAAAGGGCAAGCACTAGTAGAATACGTTTTAATAGTCGCCATAATAAGTGTTATTACCATAGCTATAGTCAATTACTTTGGGGGGTATTTAAAAGACTCCATAACCAAAACTTCTTGTTCCTTAACGGATGAAGAATATGTAAAAGGAGACAAACCTGGCGAAGGCACTTGTCAAGAAAAGAAAAAAGAAAGTTGATTTTGGAAAATATATTTCCAATCTTTTTTTTTCGTGTTATAATAATTTAAAATAGAGGGGTGAGAATATGTCCTTACCAAATAAAAAAGGTCAGGCACTTGTGGAATTTGTAATGATTTTGCCCATCTTTATTTTTATGATTTTTGCTTGTATTGATATTGGGAAAGTATTATATATGCAAAACAAACTTGAAAGTAGAATGGACGACATTATTACAAGTTATCAAAACGGGTTAACTGAAGAAACCATCAAACAAGACTTAGACTTAAACCATCAAGACATCACTTTAAGCATTGAAAAAGAAAAGGTGTATCAAAAATTTGAGGTATCTAAAAAAATAGATATGATTACACCAGGAATCAATTTATTTTTATCAAATCCGTTTGAAGTGAAAATTGAGCGAGTGATTTATGATGAATAACAAAGGTCAAACTTTAATTGCCTTCGTCATTATTTTACCTATATTTATCTTATTTTTAGCTTTTATTGTTGATACAGGTCTTCTTTTAAAAGAGAAAAGCAAATTAAATGGAAGCACCAAGAGCATTATCCAAAGTCTGTACCAAAAGCGTTTTGAGAGTCACTTTCAAGAACAAACCATTGATTTATTTAAAAAAAATGAAATACCAACTGAAAATTTAAACTTAGAAGTAAAAAATGATACCATAACGGTAACAAATGATTACGAAATAGAAAGTATTTTCGGTAAGATAATAGGAATAAAACAATATAAAGTTCATTTGAACATCACTTTTCAAATCGAAAAGGATAAATTAACCATAAAAAAAGAATAGAGGGAAAACATATGTCAAAAAACAAAGGAAAATCTATGTGTATCTTTTCAGCCAAAGGAGGAGTAGGTAAAACCGTAACCACCATTAACCTAGCGGGTGTCTACGAACACTTAGAAAAAAAAGTTTTAATCATTGATTTAGATTTATCAAGTGGTGGAGTCAGCATTGCCTTAAATCGTCCTTTTGATAAAAACATCTACAATTTTGTAGACGACTACAACAACAACCGCTATAAAGATTTTAAGAACTATGTAACCAAATACGATGAATACATTGACCTATTACCTAGTCCTAAAGATCCTCGCCAAGCAAATAAAATTGATTCAAAATACATTGATATCTTGATTCAAAAAGCCGAAGCCAATTATGACATAGTTTTAATTGACACCAATCATAACTTAAACGAAGTAAACGTGGTAGCATTAGATAACGTGGATTACATTCTTTTTGTTTTAACCAACGACCCTTTAGATTTAAAAAATATGAAATCTCTAATCAGCATTTTTAAAGATTCCAACATCACGAATTATAAAATTCTTTTAAACAACAGTCGTGATCCCTATAAAGATTATTTTTCAATCTTTGATATTAAAAATGTCATCAAAGCCAATATCGATTACACATTATCCTCTAACTTTTATATGAAAAATATTGACACCTTTATAATGAATGGGGAAATCATTACACTTCAAAAGAAAATGCCGAATACTTTTAATAAAGAATACAGTACCTACATGAATATTGCCTTAGATACCATTGACAAAAATAAAAAAGAAATAGAAGAGGGTGAAACACTTGAGCAAATCTAGTTTATTAGATGCCTTTAACATCGAAAGAAAATCAATGAGTAATGCTATTTATTCCGATTATGAAATTTTTCCAGATAAAAAATTACTCGATGACTTAAGAACCAATATTGTTGAAAATTTGATTGATAAAGAAATCCCCGAAGAGAAAAATCTTTCTGAATTTATTAATGAAGAAATTGACACAGTCACAGAAGGGTATGATTTAACCAACACCGAAAGAAATCATTTATACCATTTAATTGACAACGAAATAAATGGCTATGGGCCAATAACAGAACTTTTAGAAGATAAAAACATCTCTGAAATCATGGTAAACAGCCCAAACGAAATCTATATTGAAATAGATGGACAACTGATAAAAGATGAAAGTGTGTCCTTTATCGATGACGAACACATTATTAGAACCATTGAAAGATTAATCGAACCTTTAGGTAGAACGATTGATACCTCAAATCCGATGGTTGACTCAAGATTAAGTGATGGATCAAGAATAAATGCGGTGATTCCGCCTTTATCTACCAAAGGACCAGTTTTAACCATTCGTAAATTTAAAAGCAACATGACCAATATTGAAGATTTTATACGTATGGGGTCTTTAACCCCTTATATGGCTCGTTTTTTAGAAGCCGCTGTTAAAGGAAAATTAAACATTATCGTTTGTGGAGGAACAGGAAGTGGAAAAACCACACTTCTAAACATTTTAAGTAGTTTTATTGGTTCGCATGAGCGTATTATTACCATTGAAGACGCCGCTGAACTTCATTTGCATCAAAGGCATGTTATTTCACTAGAAACAAGAGTCACGAACTACGAAAGCAACAACGAAGTAACCATAAGAGATTTAGTTCGTAATTCTCTTCGTATGCGTCCTGATCGAATCATTGTTGGAGAAGTAAGAGGAAGCGAAGCCTTTGATATGCTTCAAGCCATGAATACGGGACACGATGGGTCTTTAACCACACTTCATGCCAATAGTCCCGTTGATGCTTTAAATCGTTTAGAAACCATGATTTTAATGAGTGGATTAGACATTCCCATCAAAGCCATTCGTGAATACATAACCAGTGCAATAGATATTGTTGTAAACATTGAAAGAATGAACGATGGCAAAAGAAAAGTGACCTCCATTTGTGAATTAGAAGGCTTTGTTGAAGATCGTATTAAACTCAAAGAAATTTTCAAATTTAATCAACTCGGTTTAACCGAATCAGGAAGTGTAGAAGGAGAATTTGTCTTATATAAAAATGTCCCCCGTGTGTATAAAAAATTAATTTCACGAGGCATCAATGATTTAGAAGACATTTTTGGTAAGTTTATTAATAAATAAAAAGAAAGGCTGATTTTATGGTAATGATTATTACTCAGATCTTATTCGTTTTAATCCTTATTTTTCTTATTTTTACCATTGTAAAACAAGTTCAAATCTTGAAATTAGAAAAAAGATTCGATGCTTTTAGTTTACTTTCTAAAACCGTTGATGAAATCTCCTTCTTTGATCAATTCTCTCTTTTAATTAATAAAGGAATTCTAAAATGTTCTAAAGCCTTAAAACAATCTTCATTTTTTGTCAAATACGCAGAAAAGTATGAAAAATACATCTCTTTTGAAGAAAAAGGAACGAAAGAGGGGATAGACTATGTATCTAGTAAACTATTCATAGTTTTACTATTCGTCTTTCTTTACTTCTTTGCCTTTTTAATTCGTCATAAAAGTTTTAATATTATGTCTCTATTAATCACCATGTTCCTTTCTTTTTACTTGTTAGATGTGCTTTTAGTCATTAAATTTCACCAAAAAAGAAAGAAAGTAGAAGAGGACTTATTAAAAGCCATCATTATTATGAATAATAGTTTTAAAGCAGGTAGAAATATTATTCAAGCCATTATAACGGTTAAAAATGAATTAGAGGGTCCCATAGCGGATGAATTTAAAAAAATTTATTTAGACATCACCTACGGCTTAAGCTTAGATGTCGTGTTCAATCGTTTCTATGATCGCGTTAAACTGGAAGATGCAAAATACATCGCTTCTTCTTTAACGCTTTTAAGCAAAACTGGAGGAAATATCGTCCGTGTTTTCAACTCCATAGAACAATCCTTTTATAACAAAAAGAAACTTAATAACGAGATGAAAAGCTTAACCAGTGCCAGTCTTTTTGTTTTTAGAGTATTAGTAGCTTTACCCTTTGTTTTTACCTTTCTTATTTACATTTTGAATCCAACTTATTTCAATCCTTTATTTGAACATCCTCTAGGTATTGCTTTATTGTTAATTATTATTTCATTATTTATTTTATACGTAATGGTCATTAAGAAAGTATTAAAGGTGAACATGGAATGAAAAAAAATCGTTTTATCTATAAGACATTTCGTCGAAAAAGCATTCAAAAAATTGAAAAGAAAATGAAACTATTAGGTACAAATTATAAATTAAATGTCTATACTTTTTTAACTCTACGTTTAGTTTTAGCTATTCTTATTTTTGGTTTCTTATTTACTTTTTCTAAGTATAACTTTATCGTGGCTCCAGTCTTAACCGTTTTATTTTATCATTATTTTGAAAGAATTTTATTAGATTATCAAATAAAAAAAAGAGCTAAAAAATTGGAAAGTGAAGCCATTTTTTTCTTTCAAATTGTGAACCTAACGCTTGAATCCAGTCGGAACTTAAAATATGCAGTTGAAATCACTTCCAACAATGTGGAGAGCGAATTATCAGATGAATTTAAAAAAACGTATACCGAAATGAAGCTAGGAAAAAGTTTTAATGAAGCTTTAAATGATATGAAAGAAAGAATTCCTAGTGACTCCATCAATAGTATCATTTTAAATTTAACCGAAGCAAGTATTTTTGGAAATAGCATTATTGCAACCATCAATAATCAAATAGAATACTTGCAAGATAAAAAGTTACTAGAAATAAAAGAAATCATTAATAAATTACCAACCAAAATAAGTATTATTTCTGTTTTATTTTTTATACCCATTATGTTGTTAATCATCTTAGGACCAGTACTCATAAAATATCTAATTTAAAAAGAGAGGACGAAGCCTCTTTTTAAATTTCTCTCATTTTCTCTTGATTTTTATAAGGATCTTTCGGATCAATCTTATCTGTAAACAAAATCCCATTTAAGTGATCCATCTCATGTTGAAAAGCAACACTTAAATCTTCTCTTACTCGGATGGTAAATTTTTTTCCTTCCATATCATAAGCTTCTACAGTTATTCTAGCATATCTAGGGATAATGCCTTCCGTGGGACGATTAATACTTAAACAACCTTCGCCCTCACCAACATAAATCAATTCTTCACTATTACTAACAATTTTGGGATTAATTAAAATATAATTTTGAAAAACATTTTCTTCAACCTCATCCACGACCACAAAAATACGTTTTAAAATACCAATTTGGACATAGGATAGACCCATACCCGCTCTTAAATGATACTTTTCATTGTATTCATCCATTTGGCTCATCTTTAAATAAGTAACCATATCCTTAATATTTTTTTTGTCTTCCTGGGTTAAAGGAAAAACAACATCCTTACTGATTTGATGAAGTCTTTTATCTTTTTCATCTAAAATAGTGATAGGTGGTAGTTGCATACAAATCCCTTTCTTTCAGAAATTATTTTAACAAAAAAAAGAAAAAAAAGGAAGTCAAACTTCCTAATTGTTATTGTTTCCCCAATTCCAGCCAGCACCAATAATGATAATTAAAAGAATAAATAATACGATCCATATAGCGCCACCTATACCATAACCAGAAGTATAACCAGCATAGCCAGTATTGTAAGAACAAGGAGAACAAGAAGCTCCATAACCAGCGTTATAGTAGCCATTATTTCCATAATAATACATATATGATACCTCCTTTATGTATCTAATATAGTTTATTAATTAGGAAAAAAATTGTTCATGTTAACCACCTAAAAAAAGATTTTTATTATAGTAAAACCTATGTTATGATTAGTATAGGTGAAAAATCATGCAAAAAGGATTACTGAAGACAGCAATGGAAAATATGCGTAAAATGGATAAAACACTCTTTCTAATGATTATCCTATATTCAATATTAGGATTAGTTATTATTTTAAGTGCTTCCAGTGTTTCAGCCGTCTTACGTTATAAAGTATCCTCCTATTATTTTTTTATGAAACAACTTGTCTTTGTCGTTTTTGGTTTATTGATGGGTTTAGTAATCATTAATATTCCCACCTATAAATACAAATGGCCTTCTTATCTTTTGATGGGCTTAACACTTGGCCTCTTAACCGCCGTATTATTTATTGGATTTGTAAGCAATAACGCTCAAAGTTGGTTTCGTAAAGGAATCTTTAGCTATCAACCCGTAGAACTGGCTAAACCCGCATTAATCTTTTTTATGGCCGAATTCTATAATTATCAACTACGAAAACAAAAAAAGAATTTATATTTCAATTTAATTCCATTAGTAGTGGCTGGAATCATTTTTATTTTAGTAGCCATGCAGCCCGATTTAGGAGGGGCCTTAATCATCGGAGGAATGGCTTTCTTAATTTTTATGACCCTACCTTTAGAAAAACAAAATCAATTAAAATTATTTAAAGTAATAGGGGTAGCCATCGTTCTATTAGTGATTGCTTTATTATATAGTGGAAACGATTTATTAAATTCCCGTCAATTAAGTCGTTTACAATTTAAAAATCCTTGTACGCGTTATGCAGAAGAAACAGGATATCAGGTTTGTAACGGTTTTATCGCCATTCATAATGGAGGATTATTTGGAGTGGGACTAGGAAATTCAAGTCAAAAATATCTCTATTTACCAGAAGCTCATACCGATTTTATCTTTCCCATACTTGTAGAAGAATTAGGGGCTATTGTAGGCGTTTTAGTTTTATTAGGTTATGTTTTTATCCTATATCGTATTTTAAAAATAGGGAAAGAAGCCGGCGGTAATGTTCGTAATCAAATATTATGCTATGGAACATTTGCTTACATCTTTTTACATTTAATCGTTAATTTAATGGGAGTACTAGCTCTTATTCCTTTAACAGGTGTACCCATTCCTTTTCTTACTTATGGTGGAAGCTACGCGGTAAGCTTAACCTTGATGCTTTTTGTGGTAGAAAGAGTAGCTATTGAAAATAAAAAGATGATATACCGCAAAGAAATTGCCAGTTTATCAAAAAATAAAACAAAACTTCCTTATTAAAAAAGGAAATACCCAATTTAGAGGGTATATATAATTATAGGAGGTGAAAATAGTGGAGAGAATAAAACTCTATTTAAAACAATCCTATATTTTTATCATAATTATTTTTTTACTTATCGTTTCAAATAGCTTTTTTGTCTATCAAACTTTTACTAAACCAAAAGAAACTATGTCAGAAATAAGTTGCGATTGTCCTGAAATTCCGGAAGAAATTTCGATAGAAGAACCCAAAAAGAAATTAATGGTGGATTTAAAAGGATATGTAAAAAAGCCTGGTGTTTATGAGGTAGAAGAAGGAGCCATCATTAACGATTTAATAAAAAAAGCGGGTGGACTTAAAACAAATGGCACCACTGATAATATTAATTTAAGTAAAAAACTAAAAAATGAGGATATGATTGTCGTTTTATCAAAAGAAGAACTAAAAAAAGAAAAGAAAGATAATCAAAATAAAGTGGCAACACAAGAAAGTATAAATACGAATCCTTCAACAGGACAAGCCACTGAAACAAAAGTAGCTTTAAATAGTGCAACCAAAGAAGAACTCATGACCATAAGTGGCATAGGAGAGTCAAAAGCCATCAGCATTATAGAGTACCGTGAAAAAAGTCCTTTTACTAAAATTGAAGACATTCTAAATGTTTCAGGAATAGGAGAAGCTCTTTTTGAAAAAATTAAAGCATTTATTACAATCTAATTGGTTTTATGTTCTTTTAATTTTATTATGTAGCGGCTATTGTTTTTATTTTACTAAAATCATAAAATATCATTCAAAGTATAATGAAAATACCACAAGTCTTGAAGGAAAAATAATCTCTTATACAATAGATGGAGATAAATTAAGTCTCCTTTTAAAAAATAAAGAGAAAATAAAAGTCACTTATACCATTAAAAGCAAAGAAGAAAAAGAAAAGTTACAAGATGAATTAAAAATAGGAGCGACACTAGCATTACAGGGTAAAAAAGGAGAAATAACTCCTGTAACGATTCCTAATACCTTTAACTACGAAAAATACCTTTATAACAATCAAATTTATTTTACTTTTTTTGCGGAGAAAATAAGAATAAAAGAAGATAAAATTGCTTTGGGAGATCAACTTAAAAATCGCTTTATTAAAAGAATAAAAGAACTAGACAATAACCCTTATTTAAGTGCTTTTATTCTTGGGGATAAAACTTCAATTGATGAACAAGAATTTGAAACCATTACGTCTAATGGTATCAGTCATTTATTTGCTCTATCTGGTATGCATATTTCTTTAATTTATTTAATATTAGAAAAATTACTAAAAAAAGTAAAAAGGAAGAAAGGAATCATCTATTGTTTTTTAATAGCATATTTAATTTTAACTGGAATGTCTGTTTCCTTTTTAAGAGCTTTACTCTTTATGTTTTTGTTAGATTTAAATAAGCTTTTAAACTGGAACCTCTCTAAAATAAAAATTTTACTATTAACCTCTTTTTTATTAATACTAAAAAATCCGTTTTATGTATATCACAGTGGTTTTTGGTTTACTTTTATAGTCACCTTTTCTCTTTTATACTGTAATGAAGAAATAAGAAACGCTAATAAAATAATAAGTATGTTGAAGGTGAGTTTCATTACATTCAGTTTTAGTTTACCTATTTCCATTTACATGAATTACGAATTTAATTTACTAGCCATTTTAAATAATGTGCTGTTTGTACCCTTAGTGAGCACCCTGATTTTTCCTTTAGCACTTTTCACTTTTTTCTTTCCCATAGCTTTACCTTTGTTTAAACTTTCAATGATTTTGCTGAATAGGTTAAATGAAATAAGTCTTGCTTTTTCTATATCAATTGTTGTTGGGAAAATAGAAATTTTAGAAATTCTTTTTTATTATATTTTTTTACTTTTATTAATAAAAAGAAAAAATAAAAAGTATGGACTGATTTTAATCATCTTCTGTCTTTTAATTTATAATAAAAACAAATGGGATGCCTCTTATCATGTATACTATTTAGATGTAGGTCAAGGGGACGCAACCCTTTTAATTTCACCCTATAGAAAAGAAGTTCTTTTAATAGACACGGGAGGAAAAATAAATTATAGTAAAGAAGAGTGGCAGAAAAGAAATAAAGAATTCGATTTAACAAAAAATTTAAGCCTCTTTTTTAAAAGTCTTAGAATTAAACAAATTGATTTACTTGTACTTTCTCATGGAGGGATATGATTACGCACTCTAATTATTTAAAAAATATAATAAATCCTTTTTCTTCATCTTGCATTATATAATCAATATATTCAAACCAAAATTTTCTTTTATTCTCAGGGGTAAGTTTTGAATATAAATCTAAAATATTGTTATTATTAAGAATCTTTTTGTATCTAGATAAATCTCTAGTCTTATTTATATTATTATCCTTTTTGTTTTCTTTAATCTTGTTTTGAATATCTAAATATTCTTTGTCATATTTTTCTTTGGTTATTCTACCATCAATATACAGGTCATTTAATCTATCTAATCTTGAGTTTAGATCTTCTATTTTTTTCTTATTGTCTTTTATAATTTGTTTTTCTTCAATTTCTTCCACCTTAATTATATAATTGTTTAATTCTTTAATAAAGTTTTCTAATAACCAGTTTTCTAACTTGTTTTCGTTTATAGTATGATTATTTGAACAACTACAATCTAGGAAATGGCGACAGCATTTATAAGTTCCATATTTTATTATTTCTCCATCAACGTGTTTTCTTTTTGCAGTGGAACCACTCATTCTAGTCTTGCAATCATAACACCTTATTAAGCCACTAAATATAAATAGGTGAGTTGATTTATTATTCTTTTTGTGATTTTTCATAATTAAATCATATATCTTTTTATGTCTTTCTTTCGTTATATATGGCTCACAATATTTTTCTACACCTCGATAACATCCATAATAAAGACTGTTTTTTAAATGAGTTTTAACACTTTCGTATGCAATAGGTCGTTGTGGATAGTTATTGTGTAAGTATAAAGTAGTTGCACGCAACGAAAGAGTTTCTTCAAATTTATCAAACATATCAATAGCCATTTGTGATAGTTCTGGATCCTTAACAACTCTCTTATTTTGTTTTTCACCTTCGATTTTATATCCAATAGGAAGAGCTCCAGAAATAGGTCTTTTGTTACGGACCATATTTTCAAAATTAAATTTTATTCTGTCAGAAGTTTGATCAGATTCATTTTGAGCAATAGATAATTTGATGTTGAGATAAAGGCGACCATTTGAGGTAGATGTATTATATTCTTCATCAGAACATTCCCAATCTATATTATGCTTATCTAATATATCCTGTACTCTATAGTAATCAGCAACATTTCTAAACCATCGATCTAGTCGCCATATTATGATCCGATCTATTTTGTCATTTTTGGCATCGTCTAAAAGTCTTAATAATTCTTTTCTGTTAGATAATTTAGTCCTTGCTGATTTACCCTCATCAGCATAAATATCAACTATTTGATAATTATGTTCTTTAGCCCAATCAATAAGTCTAGATCTTTGACTATCTATTGAATATCCATGTTTAGCTTGTTCTTCTGTCGATACTCTTATATAGATTGCAACTCTTATTATTTTATCTTTTATTTTTTTAATTATTTTACTCATTAAAATCACTCCATTATTGCGAAAATAGAATTTGTTTGCTATAATAGAGTTACACAAAAAAGAATTTTCGTGGTAGAACATTTTTTATTTGTGTACTCTTTTATAGAGGTGGCTCACTATTAGTAGTAGTGGGCTTTTTTATTTGTTTTAACTCTTTAATATTTTTATTTAAACGTCCAAATTGGCTTATTATAATCCAATTTTATTTTTATAAATAATCAACTTTTTCTTTATTTAATTTTATAATATTTACTTCGAGGAGGGGTAAGGTGAAAAATGTAAATAAGCTATATGTCTATTTGAAATATTATAAAATAAACATATCATTGTTTAATGAGATTGTAGAATATATCAAGAAATAGATATATTCTATTTTTTCTCTATTAGAAAATCTTTATTTGCTTTGGCAAAGTCTAATAACCTTTTTAAATCTTTATCGGATAAATCATCGTTTTCATCTAGAAAATTATTCTTTTTTAATGTATCTATCATGTTTTGTCTTTCATTATCAAGCGGTTCATCTTTCCAGTCAAACATATAATTAGCGTCCACATTAAGTGTTTTACACAATTCCATTACTATATCAGCATCTGGTTTATGATTGCCACTTTCCCAATCGCTTATTGTATTATGCGATACTCCTATCGCTTCTCCAAGTTGTCTTTGTGTCAAGCCTTTTTTAATTCTTGCTTTCTTAATGTTTTCATTTAAAGCCATAGAGTTTCACTGTCCTCTCTAACAAAGATTCTAGCACAATTTTATTATCTAGTAAATAAAAATTTCGAAGTTTTCGAAAAAGTTAGCAAAATATTATTGACAATTCGAAATAGTCGAATTAAAATGTTAATAAAGTTCGATAACGTCGAACTTACGAATTGCGTAGGAGGTGAAAAAATGGATAACAAAGATTTTTGTTTAGGTAAAAAAATTAAACTTTTTCTAGTAGAACAAGGCATAAATCAAACTATTCTTGCAAGCATTATGAAAGTAAGTGATTCAGTTATTTCCGACAAATTAAATGGCAAAGTGAAAATATATGTGGATGAATTTTACCTAATGTTACAAGTGATCAATTCATTATCAAAGGTAAAAGTCACAGCAAATGATTTCATGCCATTAGATTAAAACTACCACGAAAATTTTATGGAGGAAGTTATGGAAAAACAGAAAATTAATAATAAAAATATTTTAATTGATAAAAGCGAAGAAGTTATCAAATTTTTAATTAAATTGTACGAAAAACAAGAAAATATAAAAATTTCTTATCAATTACAAAAATCATCATAGAGGAGCGCAAATGAAAAAGAAATTAAAAGTTGTAATAGTTAATCCAAAAATAGATAAAGAGTATCAAGAAATGAAAAAAGATCCTACTAAAAAATTTATTTAATTTTTTCATTTCTTAAAAATGGATAAGCCTTTTAAAAAAAGAAAATTCAATAGCCGTCGAAAGCGAAATTATAAAATTAGAAAGAAGGTGATTTAAAATGATGTCAACAGGTATAGACTTATCAGCTTTACATGTTGCTTCTGTTATCAACATGCAAAATGATAAATTAAATATTTATGTAAAAAAATAATGAAATTTAAATATTAAGAAAAAGGATAATTATAACATTGAAGATTAATTCAAGAAATAATTAATGAACAGTATCTACGTATAAAATCTAGAACTTATGACAGAGAACTAATAAAATGGTATTAGATTACCATAAAAAATGAGGTAAATATGATATCTAAATATTTAAAAGAATACTTTAAAAATAAAAGAATTAGCCAAACTGAGATTGAAGAAAAGACTGGAATTAGTCAAAGTAAAATTAATTTGTCTCTAAATGGTAAAAGAAAACTAAGTGCCGAAGAATTATTGAAATTGGCGATAGTTTTCGATATTGATTTAAACAAACTAAAAGAAACCATGATCAAATGATTTCTTCCTTGGTTAACCAATCAAATATTTTGTAAGAATTGTCAATAATTACAAAATATCAAGTTTGTTTACTTATCTACTGCAAAATTCTAAGTTTAAAAATAGATAGCACATTATATATCAATTCACATAAGGCTGCGTCTCAAGAAAGACTGAAACTTAGTGGTTCGCTCTACTGACAATAGAGCCTTGGTAATTACTACTTAGAGCATTTAACTTCTATGCTCAAAAAATTGCCCAGTGGCTAGTAATCGAGGATAAGAGCCGGGCAAAGTCAAAAGTTTTGCTAATAGTTTATACAATTGGCATCACTCCCTTCTTAACCCTAGGGACATTTAAAGTATATCAGCAAAATATTAGAAAATCAAATATTTAAAATAGTGACTTGCAAAAGTCATAAATGAGAGGAGTTATTAAAATGGAAAATTCGAACAATTTACAATCATTATCTTCAAAAGAAAAGATGATTATAAGAGAATTAATAGGAGATATAAAAAGTGAAAAAGAATGGGAAGCCATAAAGACTTTTATTGATAAGAATTGGAAAACGTATTTTTTGATTCATCAAGCAAATAAAGAAACTATCAATAATATTATTAATGAATTAGAAGAAATTAAATTTTAATAAAAAAAGATATTAAATATTGGAATGTTTATAGTTCATCTGAGCCATTAGTAGAAAGTAAAGAGGAAAAAAATGAAAAAAGAGTTTAATTTATATGAAAAAATAGAAAATAGCGGTTTAGGATCTTGCCATATTTTACAAAAGAAAAAAGGTGGATGTAGTGGGGAAATATTTCTTATTTATTCCGAAAAAAGTACAGAACATTTTATTGTGTGTGATGGAATAAGTGATGAATATTATCTTTACTCGGCTCTATATTGTAAAAAGTTAGAAACCGCATTAAAAATATTTAACGAAAAGAAATAGGTGTAGGCATGAATGTAGATTCAATGAAAGGTTATGTAATATTATCACTGCAAGCTTTGGGATATTCGTGTAAAGACATAAAAAATGTTTTAGATGAAATCACATATTTTATTGAAACTAAGGGAAGTCACGAAGTTCAAATGTATTATATAAATAGTGGTTTTAGATAAAATGGAAAAAAGATTCCACAAAAAAAGAGATTTTAATAGCCGTCGAAAAGCGATAAATCTCTTCTGTAAAATAATAAACTTTACTCTCTAATTCTATCAAAAAAAGGGAGCAAAGTCAATTTTCGATAGAAAAGGAGCAAAGTAAATGCCGAGAAAAAGAAAAGAAAAGACTTCATTTGTAATGCACGATAAATTTAGAGTAACATTAAAAGATTTAACTGATTCTGAATATAGAGAATTTGTTGAAGGTATGTTTGACTACTCCAAAACGGGAATACGTCCAACTTTTTCAAATCGTGTTTTAAAAGTGGCTTTCAATTCAATTCAAGACAAAATGGATGAGGATTATCAATCCTGGAAAGAAACTTGTGACCATCGGAGTGAAGCTAAAAAAGAAGCAGATAAAAAACGAAAACAAAGTTCACAAAATACCGCAAGTGGCACAAAAGTGCACAATTGTGAACCTAGTGAACAATTGCCACAAGATACCACAAATGCAAGTGATAATGAATATGACTATGATTATGAATATGATTATGAATATGATTTATATAATAGTGTGTGTGGAAATAAAAATAACGCGCACGCACGCGAGACAGAAAATTTTTGTCACTTAGGAGATATTTATAAGACTACTGCTTGTTTTAATTGTAAGAAAAAGTATAAATGTTCACTTGAAGAGTCACCAGATTTTAAACTGAAACATCCGAATGAAACTTTTAACGAATGGGCTGCTAAAAAAATTGAACAACAAAAAATCTTGATTCAAGAAATGAAGGCACGGGGGCAACCTGTTGATATGTCAATTTTCGATTATGATTGGTTGAATGAACCGTAAAGAAATAGAAAAGAGGATAAGATGTTTAAAAAGAAAACAAAAATAAAGCCAAAACATTCAGTAGATGAACTATATGATTTATTTGTTGAAACAATCAGCATTCAGAGTACCCAAATAAATGATTTGAAAGCATTAAATAGCTTAACGGATAAAAATAATGCTGAATTGATTAAGTCAATAGAAGCTAAAAATCTTTTGTTAAAAGAAAAAGAAGGTAAAATTTCGGATTTAAGCGCCATGTATAACGGAATTTATATGGAAAAACAAGCTTTAAATAAGAAAATAAAAGAATTGGAAAAAAGATGTACTGACTTAAGCGACTTCATTAAAGGAGCTACAGAAAAATTGATAGCGGCTCAATTAAAACATATTAATCGTTCAAAACTAACTAAATCTGATTACATTGCCGAAGGCATGTTTAAAATGGATGATACGACAAAAGTGAGGTTGAAATGAGATTTTATAGTTGTAAAAAATGGCAAGTGCCTACTAAGAAAAGTTCATCTAAAGAAATATTTTTAGCCATTTTAACTGAATTACAAGATATGAACTCTAGTTTAAATGCTTTAAAAGCACATAATAGCCGGATAGAATGGTTACTTATCAAAGAAAAAGATAAAGAAATTAAAAAATTAAAACTAGAAAATAGTTTATTAAAGTCAGAAAAAAATAAAAAGAAAGGTTGTAAAAGAAAATGAACAAATTTGTAATAACTTCTGTAAGAATAAGAAAATTAGAGGAAAATACTTCAAAAATTGTAGGTATTGCTAGCATAGTTATAAATGAATCATTTCTAATAAATGATATTCGAATCATAAAAAAAGATGACAAAATGTTTTGTGGTATGCCATCAAGATATCTTGGCAATCATGTGTTTAAAGATATCTGTAATCCACTAAATAATGAGACAAGAACTTTAATTGAAAACCGAATTTTAGCGGAATATATAAATCTTCAGGACGAAAAAAATGAAGTGTAAAAAATATGATCAAAAATGGTTCGATAACAAATACATTCAAATTTTAAATTCACAATGCAACGATACAAAAAAACTACAGAAGTTAAGTGAGTTTATGAAATTAGCTAAGAAATATAAAATAAAGCCAAAAATTGAAAAGAAGAAAGGATTTTAAAATGTCAAAACAAAGAAAATTATATAAAAAGGCTTATGAAAGAGCAAAAAAAAATGGAATATATGACCCAACAAGTATCATTATTCATCAAGAAGCGGAAATAGATTATTACAGACAAAAAATCAAAGATTATGAAACACATCATGTTTTAACTAGAACACAGGAAGGTTTTACCTTGGAAGCTGTTCCGATATCTATTCCGCCTAATATTTGTATAAATTTTAAACAAGGAGACATACTCACTCACAAAAGCTTAGAATGGTATGTTATTAAAGACAATGAAACAACAATTGATTTATTACCTACTAAAGTTTTAAGTGAAGAATTAATTAAAAAATATGTTACAGATGAAATCATGAGGAATGGCTTTGAAGTAAGAATGGCAGATACTATAAGACCGATTTCTTGGAAAGATAGTTTTATTTATAAAGTGTTGTTACCAAAAATCAAAGAAGACTTTAAAGCGGAGAATGTGACTTTATTATCAAAAGAAGAAATAGAAACCTTACCTTCAGAAATTAAAGCCTGTGGTGAATGGTATTGGACAAGTACTCCAGTTGAATACGGTTGTCCTGTAGAATGTGCGACTCGGTTTGCTTACATCGGCGCTAGCGGCGATTCCTACACCGACTGGGGTGGCGCGTCCGGCGTATGTGGTGTTCGACCACTTGTTTCTATAAGTAAAGGTTTGTTGGAGGAAGAATAATGAAAAAATTAATACAATTATTGATGAAAAAATTAACTGATATAAACTTTTTATCTCGTTTAATCATCTTAGCTATTATTGTTATTATTATTTTGTCGATGTTAACTGGTTGCGCCTTTGATAGCGACGCTACTGTGGCATCTTACAATGTTAGTAAAGAAGCTGATCAATTTAGAGTGAAAAGAAGAATTGTTTTTGTAAATTTAAGAAGTGATACTTATTTATTTAGTATAACAGGTAACTGTTCCGTAGAAACGGATAATACTGATAATCAATTAGAAGTCATTTGCAAAGTTGGAGAAGATAAATATCAAAAACATTTCTTGTATTTATCGAATGAAACAACATACACAATTGAACAACTTGAGTATACTGAAACTTCAAAATATGATTATGAAATTATCTTTAAACCTAAAAGTATAATTCCAATCGAAATAAAAACGGAGTAAAAATGATATTTACAACTTATGAAGAGGAAAGGAATTATAGGTTTTATGAAGACTGGATGAGATGGTGGTTTTCTAAATATCATAGACAAGTACAAAATGCAAAATATGAAGAAAATATTGAGGAATTAAAAGCCATCAAAATAAATATTTTAAAAAATAATAGTTTAGAAGAATACCAGGACATAATTTTTGAAAGGTTAGGTATATCCTATTTAGAAATTAAACCTAAAGAAATTTTAAAGGAAGAAATGTTTAAAAGAAATGAGAGACTTATATTTTTAACCTTAAAAAAAATGGGATACCTTTCAAGGCAGGACGATTTGTATGATGTTGGCCTTATAGGTTTGACAGAAGGAATCAATTCGTTTGATAGTTCTAAAGGCTTTAAAGAAAGTACTTATTTATGCGCTTGCATTAGAAACAAAATAAGGCAGCACATTTATTTACAAAATATGCCTAAGAGAAAATGTCCTACATCAATCATTAGTCTAGATTATGAGTTTGATAACGAAAGTCAAAATGGTAGTTCTTATGAAAATATTATTCCTGATCTAAACGTAGATATTGAAAAAGAAATTATGAATTTAGAGACCAGAGAAATTTTAGAAAGTGCTATACAAAAATTAAAGCTATCTTATCAAGAAGTTATAAAAAAATATTATGGTTTAGGCTTTAAACCTAGAAAAGATCCTGAAATTGCTCAAGAACTAGGAATTTCTCAAAGTGCAGTAAATGAAAAAAGAAAACGTGCCTTAAAGCATTTAAAAAAAATATTAGAAAAAGATTTTAAAATGGAGGGATTTTAAATATGGAAGAAAAAGATTATTATAATGTGCCAATTTATATTGAAAAATTAATAAAAAAGATGAAAAAAGCAAAAGAAAATTTAAATGAATATAGCTTACAGGTTAAAGATTATATGGAGATGCATGGCATACCTTCAGACACACCTTTAGATTTATTAAAATATTTTCCGCCTGAAGAAATTCCTGAAAATCAAATGAAAATGGAGTTTTTATGAAAAATATAAGTGAAATTTTAAGTATTAATGACATTAAATTTCTAAAAGAATTAGCACATAAAAGAAAAACGCAAGAAAAAGATGGTTGCGCCGATCCTGTGTATTGGATGATACAAGACCAAGAGAATAATTTTACAGATGATGGAGAATATACAATGTACTTTAGTGAAGACGGCGAAGAATTATATAACACTTACAATGAATTTGATAGAGATAACCTAGAAGAATTTAAAAATTATATTCTTGAAAATTTTGATTTAGATACTGATGATAGAGAGACTTTAAAAGAAGTCGATGACAATGATAGTTTAGAAGCATTTATTAGTATGTATGATATTGATGTTAATCGTCGTAGTTTTACAAGGGAACATTTCATTACTGATATGACAGGACCATTCTTAACTAAAGAATCATGCAAAGAACATTTAAAAGACAATTATTATCATTATTCAAAAAATGCAAGGACTTATGGAATGGTAGGCTGGAGAAATCCGGAATTTCAAAAGTTAATGGAGATAGTAGAAAAATTTGATATTGAAGAGAGTATTGAATGAAAGAACTATTAATTAGAATCATAGGCGTATTATTAGGAGCAATTATAACAAGTTCATTTCTTATAAGTGTAGCTTGTTTGTCTGTAAGAGGTTAATCTATGGAATTTGAAAATATGATAAATACCATTCAACTAGGAGATTGTTATGAATTAATAAAAAGTATTCCAGATAAAAGTATAGATTGTATTTATACTGATATACCTTATTTAATGTCATTTAGTGGCGGAGGTACAACGATAAATAAATTAAAAAAATATGTTAAGAATGAAGTTAAAAATATATGTAATGGAATTAATTATTCTATATTTGAAGATTTTATAAGAGTTATGAAAAATATCAATTGTTTTATATGGTGCAGCAAAAATCAAATATTAGATATAATGAATTATTTTAATCAATTTAATGTTGATATGAATATCTTAACTTGGACCAAAACGAATCCTATACCTTTTGGAAGTTCGATATGGTTAAGCGATATAGAATATTGTCTGCATTTTTATAAAGAAGCTGGATTTAATGTTGGATGGGAAAATAAAAAGAAAAATTACTCAAGTCCAATAAATAATAAAGATAAAGAAATATTTAAACATCCTACAATAAAACCAATCGAAATGGTAAAAAGGCATCTACTAAACTTAACTAAAGAAAATGACATAGTTTTAGATTGCTTTTGTGGAAGTGGAACAACTTGTGTTGCTGCCAAAGAATTAAATAGAAGATTCATAGGAATTGAAATAAATGAAGAATATCACAAAATTGCAACTAATAGATTAAATGGAATCACAGCAGACGGACAAATTTCTATATTTACAGATACCGAAAGATTGAAGGAAGAAAATGAGTAAAGTATTTCATTGTTTTTTTGAACAAAGTGGTACTTTCAAAAACGAGTTTAAAAAACTAGGATACAAAGCATTCGATTATGATATTAAAAATGATTTTAATGAAACAGATTATGTAATAGATTTATTTAAAGAAATTGGAAATGCTTATGAAAATAAACAAAGCATATTTGATGATATTAAAACAACCGATATGATACTCGCTTTCTTTCCTTGTATAAGATTTGAAAATCAAATAATGTTATGGTTTAGAGGACAGGCACATAGCCAAAGAAAATGGGATTTAGAAAAGAAACTAAAATTTGATATGAACCTTTTAGATGAAGTGTCTGATATGTACAAATTAGTAAATAAATTGTTTATAGTTTGTATGAAAAAAGGTTTAAAACTAATTATGGAAAATCCATATTCGAAAGAACATTTTCTAAGAAGATATTGGTGTATACCGTCAACTTTGATTGATAAAGACCGAAGAGAAAGAGGAGATTATTTTCAAAAGCCAACACAATTTTGGTTTTTAAATTGTGAACCTAAAAATAATTTTATATTTGAACCTATGAACTATAATTTCATCGAATGTAAAGATGCAATAAGAACAATGACAAAAGAACAATATGAAAAAACAGGAGCAAAAACAAAAAAAGAAGCAAGAAGTATGATACATCCACAGTATGCCAGTAGATTTATACGAGAATTTATATTAGAGGAGGTAGAAGATGAATAAATTAAGTAATAAATCAATAGAAAAATTCAAGATATTTCTAGAAGATGAAGAGTTTAGTTATATAAGTTTAACAAGACATGAATTGAAAATATTATATTCAATTTATAATAGTGTAATTTCGATAATAAACGAATCGGAGAAAAAAGAAAATAAGTTAATTAAATATTTAGAAGAGGAATACAAACTAAATAATGAAGAATGGAAAGATGCAAAAAGTAGAAATAACGAAATTTATTATTTTGGCAAACTAAAAGCAATTTCTAGCATATTAGAAAAGGTTAAGAGTGGTAAGTATGAATGAACCAATGGAAACTAGTTTAAATATAACAGATTACCCAGAACCAAAAGAACAAAAGTGCTTTGAATTTAATTGTGAGTGTAGTTGTAAAGGAACAATAACCATTTATGCTGATAACGAAGAAGAAGCACGAAAAAGATTAAATAACAGTGATTACGATTATGAATCATACTACCTTTTTGAAATAGAAAACGTGGAAGGAGTGAAAGAAGAATGAATTTATTAAAAGAAACTAAAGAAATTTTAAAGCAAAATAATAAAAAAATCGAAGATATAAGATGGATAGGAAACAACATTTATTTTGTAGACATAGAAAAGTTTATTGAAATAGCAAATGTTAATTACAATGATGATTTTGGTTCTTCAAAAGTAGCAGAAGATTTATTAATAGTCGGAGATAATTGGTGGCTAGAAAGACATGAATATGATGGTTCTGAGTGGTGGGAATATAAAACAATTCCTATTATGCCAAAAGAAAAATTAGAATTGAAAGCATTAACTATTAATCAAGCCAAGAATTTAGGATTCGATGTATCATGTGGCTGGGAAAGTTTAGAAGGAATGGGTGTATGGGGATTTAACTAAAAATCCAAGAGAAAAATGTAGTCTTATAATAACAGAATATAAAAAATTATCAGATACTTTATGGGAAGAAAAAACTTATATTGTAATACCAGAAACAATAGGACAATACATAGGACTAGAAGATAAGAATGGTAAGAAGATATTTGAAAAAGATTGGCTTTATGACGAACCAAATGATTGGCATTATACTGTAGGATTTGAAGATGGTGTATTTCGTTTATTACTAGATGAAGAAGTCGTTTGGGATGATGTATATGAATATAAAAATCAGTGCGAAGTAATAAGTACAATATTTGACAGGAATTTGATAAGGAAGTGAAGTAAATGGGAGTATTTTTAACAAATAAAGAAAAGGAAGTTTCAATGGGGTATATTGGATTTGCATTGATTAGAAGAAGTGTAGCAAAGGCTTATGACAAAAATGTAAGTGATTTATATGAAAAAATGTATACACCACCATTTATAAACTTTAGTGAAGAAGAAAATAAATACTTCGATGAACATTTGCCGAAATATTTAGATAAATTTCTTTTTCATAGTGATTGCGATGGTTATTTTGGGGTTAGAGATGTTAAAGGTATTTATAAAGAATTAGTGAAGCTAAAACCAACCTTTCAGAGAGAAGATTTTTATAAAAAATATGAAGATTTAGTAGAGTTGTTTTCTCAAGAAAAAAGAATTGATATTTATTAAGGAAGTGAAAGAGAATGAAAAATGAAATTGCTATTTGTAATTGTGGAGAACCTTTAATATTCACAATGGCATTTACTGGTTCAGAATATTACTGCTTAATGTGTGGTGCGACTTATGGTTGTTTTAGTATTAAAACAACTGAGTCAACTAAGGAATTAAAATATACTCAAAATATGTACAAAAAAATTTTTAAGTTAATATATAAAGATTTTATTCCATATGGTTGTTATCACAGCAACTGTGAAAAATGTAAAAAGAATAAAGACACACATATTGAACACGCAACTAATAAAGAATTATTTAAAAGTGATATGGCACTTAAAATCCTAAATAAAATTGCTAGGGAAGTGAATGATAATGAACGATAATGAATTATATCAAAGGCAAGTACTTGGCAAATTTATAACAAAAGAAGATAAACTAATAGAACCTTTGTATTACAACGGTTATATTTCTTTAGATGAAAGGGTGGAAATTAGAGAATATATCGAAGAGTTAAATAAAAAAATTAAGTTACAAGCAAATGCTTTAAAAGAAAAAGATGAAATGCTTAATAATAGAAATGGTGTTATACAACATTTGAATTTGCGAATTGATAAAACTATTGAGTACATAACAAAAGAATATTACAAAGAACATACTACACCATTAGAAAATCTTCGCTTAGAAAATTGCGATTATGAACCTAGTTTAGTAGCATTATCAATTTTACAAGGTAAGGAAGTGAAGTAAATGGAATTATGGATAAGAAGTCAAGATAAAACAAAATTAGTAAAAGTAGATAATATTTCATATATGGATATGGCAGAAGATATGGATTCAGAAAAACATTCATTATGGAATGATTGCAAAGGCATTTTAGGAACATATAAAACAAAAGAAAGAGCATTAGAAGTACTTGATGAGATACAAGATGAATTAATAAGCACATCAACAGTTCCAATATTTAATAATGAAAAAATAACTTGTGGTTGTGCTAGAGTTTATGAAATGCCAAAGGAATAGAGGTGTAAAAAATGTTAAAGATAAAAGTATTTGATGAATCACATGAAAAAGATTTAGAAAATAAATTAAATAGTTTGATTTTGGAAATAGATAAAAATAATCAAGAAGTAATAGATATTAAATATTCAGTAAGTCATTTTCAAGTAGATGGTCAAGAACAAGTATATTGTTTTAGTGCTTTAATTATGTATGATGATAAATTAATTGATGAATATAAACTTAAAAAATATGAAATTAAAGAAGTATTGGAGTAGTTATGAGATATTTAAAAATAAAAGATAAGTATAACTTGGATGAACTAGATAAAAAATTTAACCTAGACATCGAAATCATAGATGGCGATTATGAAAGTGGTTATAGTGGAGATATTGAACACTCTAAAAACCTATAAAAACCACTTTAAAATACCATCAAAAATCTTAAAAACTATTCAGAATAAAAAATAGGCTTCAAAGCCTTATAAAATCTAATAAAAATCAATATTTAATTGACGCAATATAATATAGGGTTATATTGCGTAGAATAAGTAGGTGAAAAAGTGAGTTATGATGACTTGAAAATTAGGTTAGAAGAGTGGCTATCAGAACTTGAATATAACGAAAAATCCGAAAATACAATCAAAAAATATAAGGTAAATGTGACTGCTTTTATAGAATTCATTCAAGATAAAGAATTAAACAAAAAAATTTATTTAGACTTTGTAAAAAAATTAGAGGTAGTTGATCAATATTTACCAAATACTTCAAATAGTTATATTGTAGCGATAAACAAATTCTTAAAATGGCTTGATTTAGAATCACTGCTTATAAAACAATTAAAAATACAACGTGATTCATCAATAAATGACTACATGAGTGTCTCAGATTGTAAAAGATTATTAAAGTTTGCCAAGAAAAATAATCAAATGGACACTTATTACATTATTCAAATTTTATGGAAAACTGGTATAAGAATTTCGGAATTAAAATATTTTACTGTAGAAAATCTAGATACAATTATTACAATTAGAAATAAAGGTAAAATTAGAAATATTCCTGTAATATCCGATTTGGTAAGAGAGTTAAAAAAATATGCTAAATCAAAAAATATTACTGCTGGAACTTTATTTCCAGGAAAAAAAGAAGGCAAAATGTTTGTTCCATCTACAATATGGCGACGACTCAAAAAAATTGCTGGTCAGGCTAGAGTGAATAAAGACAATGTCCATCCCCATTCTTTTAGGCATTTATTTGCAAAACTTTATTTAGAAACTTTTCCAGGAGACATAGCAGGGCTTGCCGATATTTTAGGACACAACAGTTTGGAAACTACAAGAATTTATACAAGAGATTCTAATAAAGAAAAAGAATTAAAAATAAGAAAAATAAAATTTAGTTAGGAGCATATATGATAAAAATAAAAAAAATCGAAGACAATGATTTAGGAGGAAAATTAAATCCAGTTTCAAATTGTGAAGAACTGAAAAAAGTAATAGGAACATCTATTTATGGATGTTACGATACTTGTATATATACAAAAGGAACATTTTTTATAACGAAGGACATTGAAGATAAACTAATTAAAAGAAATATTCATCTTATAGGCATTTTGTATCATCAACTAATAAATATGAAAATGAATAAAATTCAAAAAGATTTTGAAAAAGAAATATTAAATGGTTCTGCAATGTCTAATCCTGTAGGATTAATGCAAGAGTTAGAGAGGAGTGAAAATAAAAAATGTTTAAAATAATGTCTAAAAAAGAATATTTGAAACTATTGGATTATAAAAAGAAATATGAAGAGATAACTGGACAAAGATGGTACATAATATCTGGGGGAAGAAGTCAATATTCTCGACTAATGCAATTATCTAAAGAATCACTTATTAATTTATGCCTAGAAATGAGAAGAGACATTAAAAATGTGAATAAAAAGTTAAACAAAAAATATAAATGTAGAATTGAGGTGGCAGAATGATAAAAGAAGATTGTTTTGCGCATTTCAAAAAAAACAACAAATCGCAATGTAATGTTTTCAAAGAAATGAATTGTGAAAATTGTAGTTTTTACAAATTAAGAAAAGAAATTAAAAATAATCCTTATTATGCGTATTCATACGAAGATAAAAAGCAATTTAAAAAAGATAAAGAAAAAAATCATGTTAAAGATGATCAAATAGTTCGGGATTAAAAAGTAGATTGGGTGTGGAAAATGACGATGACTATAAGTCCTTTATTATTAGGTTTCATTTTAGGAGTTATAGCAACTATAACGTTCTTAATAATAGTTGGATGTAACATGAATAATAAAAAATAGTTTTTTAAAAAGGTTAAATAGTGGCTATTTAGGAGGAAATATGATAAATACCACTTTAAAAGAATTGTTATTGCAATATAACGATATCAAAAAAGAAATTACAAAAGTAGAAAATACCATAAAAAAATTAGAATCAAAAGGTTATGCAAAAGATTGCGTAGAGACTTCTATGAATAAACCACCATTTGAAAAAGTAAGTTTAACAATAACTGGAATAAATTACGAAATTATGCAAAAGGTTGAAAAATATAAAAATTTGAAACAAGCAAGACTAAATCGTTTATTAGATGTAAAGATATGTATAGAAGAATTTATTCAACAAATTCCTGAAAGCCGAATGAGACAAATCATTGAACATAAGTGTTTCGATGGGTATTCGTGGCAGAAAATCGCTTACATAGTTGGTGGAACAGAAAACAGTGTGAGAATGGATTATAAACGTTTTTTTGAAAAAAAATGAAAAAAATTTGAAAAAAATTGCATTTTGTTCGTTTTGTTCGTTTTTGATGTGTTATATTTGTATTGTGAAAGTCTATAAAGAAATTTCACAGTCACTATTTAACCTAAATAAAAACACATTGAAATAGATGTGTTTTTTTGCTGGTGAAAAAAGAAAGGAGACATAAAAATGTCAAAAAAGAATGTTAAAAAGAATTTTACTGAAAAGACTAAAGAAAATATTAATGATGTTATAACTGTAAAAAAAGTAGTAAGTTCTGATGATATTGTTTACTGTAATGTCGAAAAAGAATTCCAAGATAGCACAAACAATAAAAAATTAATGAGAATTAATGATTGTTACAGAACTACTAGAGAAAGAGCCGAAAGTTTAATTGATTTAGGTTATTTAAAATATTACGATGATCAATTAATTCAAGAGGCTGCTGTAGTTGAGGGAGAATCTACAGAAGATAAAGAAGATGATGATGAAGAAGAGATTCCTGAACTAACAGAGGAAGAAAAAGAATTTGCTAACAATCTTATGAATTCAAATAAAGGTGAAATCCCAAACGAATAACCGACGCAAGTTTTTATAAAACAAAACGTTGGAAGAAAAAACGAAAAGAAATATTAAAACGAGACAATTACGAATGCCAATCTTGTAAAGCAAAAGGAAAAGTTACAACAAACAATCCTAACTTTCAAGGAAAGAAACGTAAACTAGAAGTTCATCATAAGAAAGAACTTAAAGACTTTCCAGAACTTGCTTTTGATAATAAAAATCTAATCACATTATGTACTTCATGTCACAATGAAGAGCATGGAAGATTTAAATTTAAAAAGAGAACTAAGTTTTGGCAGGATGAACGATGGTAATTAATCCCCCCCATCAAAAAATTTGCCCTCTATTTGGGGGTGCTGGAAACGTAAGGGGGTAGTGCGAAAAGAAAATTTTCAAAAAACTCATGTGAAGGGGGTGGGGTACATGTCAACCACTTCAGATACGATTAAGCAAACAAAAAAGAAGAAACCACGGCTTGCGGGTAAGCGAAAAGAATTATACGAAAGTCTGAAAGAACAGTTAGAAATCAATGATAATTATAATAATTATACAGAAGATTTACTCCAGGATTATCTAACGATGTATGACACAAAATGTATGCTCGCCCAGGACATAAGAGAACGAGGGGTCTCAATTGAATATGATAATGGTGGAGGTCAAAAGGGTTCAAGAAATAATCCAAGCATTGATTTATATAATAGAACCAATGCTCAAATGATTAAACTTTTGGATGCCTTGGGTTTAAAGCCATCGAAGATGTCAAAGCCACAATATGATGGTGATGACGATGACGAATTATAAGTATGTTCAAGAATATTTTGATTTAGTCGAACAAAAGAAATTTAAAGTATGTAAAAAAGTCAAGCAAAATATTGAATTTGTTAAACGAAAACTACAAGAAGATGTTTACTTTGAAGAAGAGAAAATAGAAAAATCAATAAGAGCTATTGAGAAATACTTTTTTAAATTATTTCCGTTTCAAAAATACATATTATCATGTATTTTTTTACGTTATAAAAAGAATAATCAACTCGTTTTTAACAACTTTTTTATAAAAATGGGACGAGGAAATGGTAAAAATGGTTTTATTTCAGCAATAGCGTTTATTTTTATTTCTAATATTAATGGAATTCAGGGCTATAATGTTGACATTGTCGCTAATAGTGAGGAACAAGCCAAGACTTCTTTTGAAGATGTTTATAACGTTTTAGATAATCCCAATAATAAAAAGTTGGCTCAAAAGTTTTTATATACTTTAGAAAAAATTATATTTAAAAAAACAAAATCAAAATTAAGATTTTATACTTCTAATCCTAAAACCAAAGACGGTGGTCGTCCAGGATGTGTCATATTTGATGAAATTCATGCTTATGAAACATTTAAAAATATAGATGTTCATACATCAGGGCTTGGAAAAGTGGCAGATGGAAGGACATTTATGATTACAACAGATGGAGATGTCAGAGAAGGTGTCTTAGATTCGATTGATGATGAGGCTTCTTGCGTTTTGGAAGGTTCTATTCCAAATTCAAGAATGTTTCCATTTGTATGTGAATTAGATGATGAAAATGAAGTAGATAATCCTGATAATTGGGTAAAAGCATGTCCAGCTATTATTTATTTGCCAGCTTTAAAACAAGAAATGCTTGATAAGTATCAGTCTATGCAATTACGACCTCATGAAAGAAATGAGTTTATGACGAAACGAATGAACTTACCTCATCGAGATGAAGCACATGAAGTTGCAGCATGGGAAGATATTTTAGCCACAAATCAAGAAATTCCAAATTTAGAAAATTACACCGCTGTTGGTGGAATTGACTTTGCGGAAATTAGGGATTTTTGTGCGGTGGGTTTACTGTTTAAAAAACAAAATAAATATATTTGGTTACATCATACTTTTATATGTGAAAATAGTCCTGATTTAAAAGGAATAAAGTTTGATATTTCTTTAGCAGAAGAAAAAGGATTATGTGAAAAAACAAAAGGAAAAACGATTAATGCGGAGCTAGTTGTCCTATGGTTTTTAGAGGCATGTAAAAAGTATAATATCAAAAGAATTGCTATGGACAGATTTCGTTATAATGCTATGAAAGAAACCTTTGATAAAGTAGGAATTTACCCGAAAGACAAAGAACATCCAGATGGCTTATTAGTTTTAGTTGGAAATGGTTACATTACTCATAATAAAGTAGCTCCTTTAATTGATGAGATTTTTGCCAACCATCGTTTAATTATGGGAGATGATCCTTTAATGCGTTGGTATATTCGTAATACATTTGTTGATATTGATAAAAAAGGAAATAAATCTTACAAGAAATTTGAACCAAGATTGCGTAAGACAGATGGTTTTATGGCTTTTGTTGCTGCAATTAGTCTTGAAGATGAAATTCCAAATATTGACTTAGATCGAGAAATATTTCTAGACACAATCACATTTTAGAAAGGTGGGATTATATGAGGCTATTTCAATGGTTAAAAAGTGCTTTTGATAAAGATGGAATTGCCAATATTTCCGAATCCTTTGATACTAATATTTTACTTGAAGTGTACTATAAGGAACTTGCTATTTTTAGTGCGATTAATTTGATTTCAAAAGGTCTTGCTAATAGCGAATTTCGGACGTATTTCAAAAATAAAGAAATAAAAAGAGATAATTACTATTTATTTAATGTCGAACCAAACGTAAATCAAAATGCCCAGGAATTTTGGAATGAAGCCATTTCAAAATTAGTGTATGAAAACCAAGTTCTTATCATTCAAGAAAATGGTTCTTTTTTTATTGCCGATTCATTTATAAAAGGTGATAAAGTCTTGTACCCCAATGAATTTACAAATGTTAAAATTGGAACACTTACATTGAACAAAAAATATTACATGAACGAAGTTTTTTACACCCGCTTTAATCATCAAGAAATCGTGGAATTAATTAATGGTCTTTATGCCTCTTATGGAAAATTAATTTCTCATGCCATGAGAGATTTTTGTAAACGCGGAGGAATAAAGGGTCAAGTAAAAATTGGAGCTATGCTTTCTCAAAGATTTAAAGATCAAGAGGCTTTAAGAAATTTTATTCATGAAAAGTTTAAAAATTATTTTGAAGGTCAAAATTCAATCTTGACTACTGAGGAAGGTTTTGAGTTTATTGAATCAGATAAAAACAAGTCAACAACTAATAGTGAAGAAATAAACAAGTTGATTGATAAAGTTTTTTCCGTTACAGGAACGGCTTTCAATATTCCAAAAGGTTTATTAATGGGAGATCTTGCCGACTTAGAATCTTCTTTACATAGTTTCGAGACATTTTGTTTAGATCCTGTTGCTAATATGTTTGGAGATGAAATTAACCGTAAGTTATACGGAAAAAAGTCTTATTTAGAGGGTACTTATCTTAAGATAGATACTTCTTCACTAGAACATATTGATATTTTAAAGACGGCTTCTAATCAAGAGGCATTAATAAGAAATGGTTATAGTCCGAATGAAGTAAGAAGAATTGTTAAATTTGAGGAGGTAGACGAGGAATGGGCAAATACACATTACATAACAAAAAATTATAGTGCCGATTTAAGTAAAGAAAATGAGAAAGAGGGTGATAAATCATGAATCAAACATTTATGAAATTTTTAGAAGATGAAAATAACGAAAAAGCCGATTTATATGTTTATGGCGATATTGTAGAGTATGCATGGTGGGAGGAAGATACATCCGCAAGTGACATCAGAAAAAAGTTAGAAGAAACAACCGCTAAAACAATTAATGTTCATATTAATAGTTTAGGAGGAGATACATTCACAGGGTTAGCCATTTACAATTTGTTACGTGCAAAAAGTAAAGAAGCAAGTATTATTACTTATGTAGATGCTATCGCTGCAAGTGCTGCTTCTATTATTGCCATGGCTGGAGATAAAATTGTCATGCCAAGTAATACATTAATGATGATTCATAATTGTTGGACTTATACTGTAGGAAATTCAAATGGATTACGTAAGACGGCGGATGATATGGACAAAATCATGGCGGCTGTCGTTGAATGTTATTTAGCGAAGATAAAAATTGAAAAAGAGGAATTACAAACTCTTTTAGATGAAGAAACTTATCTTACAGCCGATGAAGCACTGGAAAAAGGATTTTGCGATGAAATATTAGAGTTAAACGAAGAAAAAGGAATTAAACAAAATGCACTTTCTAGTTTAACTAATATCATAAGAGATTATAAATCAAAAAAAGTAGTTAAGGAAACAAGTTATATTGTTTCACAAATAAATACACAAAAAGAAAATAATCAAAGTGATGAGAAATCATCGCTTTTTAATTTGAAATAATTTTAGGAGGAAATAAAAATGAAAAATAAAGACATAGAAAATATCAAAAAAGATGAAATCAAAAGTAAAGCATTAAATGCTATTCGTGAGAATAAAGCGGAGGAATTCGTTGAAGAAATTACGGAATATTTTAATACTTTAGCGGAAGAGGTAAGAACAGAATATGAAAGCATTATTGCTAGTAAAGATAGTGAAGTTTTATCAAAAAGAGGCGTTAGAGTATTAACTTCTGAAGAAGAAAAATATTATAAAGCCTTAGCCAATGCTATTAAAACAAAATCATCTCTTACAAATATCGAAATGCCTAGAACAATTACAGATGATGTGTTTGATGAATTAGAACACACTCATGAATTATTACAAAAAGTTAATTTTCAAAATGTTACAGGCATCACAGAAATTATCGTTCGTAATGGAGACGTAGACGCTGCATGGTGGGGTGAGTTAACCGAAAAAATCAAAAAAGAATTAAGTTCAGCATTTAAAAAGATTACTACAAATGCTCAAAAATTATCTGCATACTTACCAATTGCAAATGCTCATTTAGATCTTGGGCCAAAATATCTAGATATGTTTGTAAGAAGATTTTTATTAGAATCATTGGCTATCGGACTTGAAAATGCAATGGTCACAGGTGATGGAAAAGATAAACCAATTGGGATGGATAGAAACTTAAAAGGAAATGTTGTTGAAGGCGTATATCCACAAAAAACAGCTCAAGAAATTACAAATTTAAATCTTGTTACTTTAGGTAATTTAATGGCCACCTTAACGAACGACGGAAAACGCAAAGTCGCGAGTGCATTATTTATTGTCAATCCATTCGATTACTATTCTAAGATTTTACCTTCAATCTATTATAGAACCGCTGACGGAAGATGGGTGAATAATTTACCTTTCCCAATTGATTTTGTTCAGTCTTGTGAAGTTGCTAAAGGTAAAGGTGTAATGGGAATTGCCAAAAAGTATTTTTTAGGTTTAGGGGCTCAAAATATTGATAAATCTGAACAATATCATTTTTTAGAAGATGAAACGGTTTATCTTGCTAAATTATATGGTACAGGCAGACCTTTAGATAATGATTCATTTCTATATTTAGATATTTCAAAACTTGTCGTTGATAACATTGTTAATGTTAATGTTGTAAATGAGGTAACTACTAAAACTGAAACTACTTCGACATCAAATACACCAACGTTATAAAGGTAATCAATGAAAACTAAAGAAGAGATAATAAAAGATTATCCGTTTTTTGATGAAGTTAAAAGGCATTTAGCCATTACTTGGGATGATGATTTTACCAATCAAACCGTTCTTGATTATATAAAAGATGGAATCACTCACTTGCAAGACCTTGCGGGTGAGGAGACCATTGATTTTAATTCCGATTTAGAAGCAAAAAGATTATTAAAAGAATATTGTCGTTATGCGAGAAATTATAGTATTGAAGCTTTTGATAGTAATTTTTCGGATGCTATTTTAAGGTTTCAAATTAATCATGCAACAAAAGACTACAGTAAAACATCAAACTTATAACGATGGAATACTTGAATATTACCAAGTAGAACCAACTTATAATGATGCAAAAAGAAAAATCGGTGAAAAAAAAGTTAAATTAGGCTTCTTACCTTATGATAAAGCCTATAAACGTAATCAAGACATTACTTTTGCTGAATCTAATAGTAAAAAATTAGATGTGAAAGTTAAAATTCCTAAAATGAAGTTTGATACAAATTGGATTGTGTCTATAGATAATGTTTTTTATGAATGTTATTTATGTGAAGATAGTGATCCATTTTGTAATTATTTATATTTACAAAGGGTGACGTTATGACAGATGAAAAAATTGTTAAAGCAATTGAAAGTTTAGGCTATCAAATATTTCAGTATGATGCCGAACCTGAAGAAATCGAATCGTATGATAAATATTGCGTTTATTACCCTACAGATTTTGAACCTCAAGAGAACAGTAAAATTGCAATAATACAATATTACGAATTTGTTTTTATTAATGAAACTGGCGGAATAGATAAATTTGAACTTATTACGGCTTTGGAAAAAACTGGTCTTGTATTTAAAGGTGGGAATTTTGAAAAAATGAAAAAAGTGGTTGGAGGAGATATTGTTATCTCTTTAACTATGCGTTTTGGACGTCTTGAAAAGCGAGTGTGCATGTATTAGTGTCGGCTAAAGCAATTAATCAATTTTCGGATACTAAAGGAATTTTTAAATTACAAGACAGTGATATGAAAAAACTGGAAGAGGTCATGTTAAAGTTACCTGGAAAAGCCGAAACTATCATAAATAATTATCTTCATACTAAAGGGGTAAAACTTTATATAACAGAAGTCAAAAAACGAATGCCTGTTGGTGAAAAAGATAATAAAAAAAGTAGAAAAGGTTACCCAAGAGACCATGCAAAATTTGCGGAAAGTTTAATATCTGAAAATTTTAATTTAGGATTTGTCGTGAAAACATCACACAATCCTTTTTTTGGCTATTTATACTTTCCATCATTTGCTGAGGGAACATCAAAGAGAAATGTACCTAATCCCTTTTTTGATAAAGGGGAAGAAATCGCAAGAGAAAAAATCGTAAATAATTTATTAAAAGAGTTAAATGAAGAAATTGAAAAGGAGGCTTAAAGCCATGAGTACAAATACAATTAAAGAATTTGATGAGGTAAGAATTACAGATACACACATTAAAGATTATGTAAGGGAAACTGGAGCATTAGCAACGGGGGAAGCCGAAAAAATGGGGTGTACTGGTAAAATTGAACTTTCATCAGAATATAAAATAATCGTAAAAAATTGTGAAGGAGTCCAAACTAAATCCGTAAAAAAATTAGTTAAATTAACTGGTAAAATGAGTATTCATATGCCACTTGCCATTGCTAGAAAAGTATTTGGTTTATCTAATAAAGGATTAAAAGAAGGTGTATATGGATTATCAGATGAAGCAATTACACCCGATGTGTTATTGACTACTAAAGCAATAGATTTATTTACAGAACAAGAAAAATATATTTGTTTGCCTAAAATTAGTTTTACAACTGGTTTTGCTAAAACTATTGATAACACTGTTGAAGAAGTTGCTGAAGTAGAACTTGAATTTGAAGCAAATAAAGATGAAAATAAAGAGTTCTATTATGAAGCACTTGCTGCTGAGGTAGATAAAGAATCTATTGGTGATAAATGGTTAAAAGAATTTACACCTGAATTAGTTAAAGCAGGAAATACAACTCCTGTTATGTAGAAAAAATATGTAAGACTCACGTTTAATTACGTGGGTCTTATTTTATATGGAGGGAAAAATATGCAAGAAATTTTAGAAAATAAACCTGTTATGGTCGAAACACAATCAAAAGAAGATATCAAAAAAGAGTTAGAAAATGAACTGAAAAAAGATTTAAAGGAAGAAACTTTGCCACCAAAATCTATCAAATTGAATGATGGAACTGTTATTTCAAATTTGAAGATAAATTATCAAAATTTATTTGACTTTCAAAATTCTTATGATGCCTCTAAAGATTTGATTGCTGCTTTAGTTAAAAAGCAAACTTTTGAATTGGAATGTATGGTCCAACTTATTTATGTAGGTTATTTAGGAACTAATCCTAATCCTAAAATGGAATATAAAGAATTTATTCAAAAGATTGATTTCGACTTTACACGAGATATGAAATTATTTGAAGAATTATCGGGAAAAAAAGTTGAATCAAAAAACTAAGTTTCCAAAAATCTTTAATGAAGGTTACCAATAGAAGTGGAAATAAGTTCCTAAAACCGAACTTAGAAATTAATACTGTTGCCGATTTTTACACATTGTATGTTTTAAATGCTGGTGTTCCTTCAAAAGATTTTTGGAATTTAGATATCGTATTTTTAGAAAACGTTTATTTTAACAAGATGGCTTGGACCTCTTGGGAAAATAACCCTAAAGAGAGGTGATTTAATTGGCCAAAAAGAAAACAAGTGTTGAGTATGAGTTTAGTATATTAGATGATAAATTTAATAGTGCCATAAGAGAGATGAATTCTTCTTTAAAATCTATGCGTGGGCAATTAAATCTTGAAAAAGAAGCTTTAAAGAATTCTTCTGCCTCTCTCAGTGATTATGAAAATAAATTAGATTTATTAAAAGAGCAACAAGAAATCTCAAAAAAGAAAATCGAAGAAACAACACAAGCTTATGAAAGAGCAAAAAAATTGTTAGGTGAAAATTCGATTGAAGCAGCGAAATACAAAGATAAAATAGTGGCAGCAAAAACGGAACAACAAAGAATCACAAATGAAATTGATTTAACAATAAATACACTTAATAATCATAAAAAAGTCTTAGAAGAAGAGGAAAAGAAAAATAAAGAATTAAACTCTGCTTTAGGAAAATTAAATACAACAATTAGTGAACAAAAAGCAAGGTTAGAAGAATTAAAGGATGAATACGTAAATATTGTCTTAGAACAAGGAAAAGGATCTAAAAAGGCAGAAGATTTAAAACAAGAGATAAAAAATTTAACTAAAGAGCTAAATGATAATGAAAAAAGTTTATCTGATTCCCGAAATGAATTAGGCAAATTCACTAAAGCGGAAAAAGATTCTGGTAATGAAGCTATAACTTTCGGAAAGTTGATTAAAGCTAATATTATAAGCGACGTTGTAATGGAAGGAATAAAAAAACTGGGAGATTTAGCTAGTAATGCTTTTTCTAGTTTAAAAGGTTTAGTGGATTCTGCAATCGATGCTGGATCTTCTTTTGAATCTTCAATGAGTAAAGTAAAAGCAATAAGCAACGCAACTGAGGAAGAATTCGAAAAACTCAAACAAAAAGCCACAGAAATGGGAGCTTCTACGAAATTTAGTGCAACTGAAAGTTCAGAAGCTTTACAATATATGGCGATGGCAGGTTGGAAAACCTCTGATATGATAGATGGATTAAGCGGAATTATGAATTTAGCTGCAGCAAGCGGAGAAGACTTATCAACAACTTCAGATATAGTAACAGATGCTTTAACAGCTTTCGGAATGAAAGCGAATGAATCGGCTCACTTTGCGGACATTTTGGCAGCTGCGAGTTCAAATTCAAATACTAATGTTTCAATGATGGGAGAGACATTTAAATATGCGGCATCGATTGCGGGTTCTCTTGGATATTCGGCTGAAGATACTGCTTTAGCAATCGGATTGATGGCAAATGCTGGAATTAAAGCTACTCAAGCTGGAACTTCTTTAAGAAGTATAATGTCTAGAATTGCCACCAATACAAGCGGTGCCAGAGATAGTTTAGAAAAACTAGGTATAACGGTTACTAATCAAGACGGTAGCATGAGAGATTTTGGTTTAATTATAGGAGATTTAAGAACAAAATTTCAAAATTTATCAGAAGAAGAACAAGTGAATTATGCCAAAACAATTGCAGGACAAGAAGCTTTAAGTGGTTTTTTGGCAATTGCAAATTCCGGCGAAGGGGATTTTGAAAAATTATCTAAGTCTATTAATAATTGTAATGGAGCGGCAGAAGGTATGGCATCTACAATGCTGGATAATTTTGAAGGAAAGAAAACTCTTTTTAAAAGTGCTGCGGAGGGTCTCGGACTCTCTCTTTTTAATGGTATTCAAGGTCCACTTAATGACATTGTTCAGTTAGCAACTAATTCAGTCACAAATTTAAATACTGCATTTACAGAAAATGGATTTTCGGGTTTTATAGAACAATTAGGAGTAGAATTGGATTCTTGGATTAATAAAATAAATGAGTTTTTACCTGTTATTTTTGAAACAGGTGGTAAAATTTTAACTCAGCTCATCAATGGAATAGCTAATAGAATACCTTCACTAGCTTCTACAGCTACAAGCATTGTTATTAATTTGTTTAATATTATAATACAAAATTTGCCTACAATTTTACAAGCTGGAATTAATGTTTTAATTGAGTTTTGTTCCGGGATTGCGTCAGCACTTCCAGAGTTAGTTCCCACAGTTGTGAATGTCATTTTAGAAATGGTCAATATCTTAACTAATCCAGATAATTTAATGGCTATTATTGAGGCGGCTTTAGTTTTAATTTCTTCTTTAGCGGAGGGAATTATTAAAGCAATCCCTGTTTTAGTAGAACGTTTACCAGAAATTATTAATAACATTATTACTTTTTTTACTGATAATTTGGATAAAATCATTGATATGGGTGTAGAAATGATTATTAATTTAACAATGGCGTTGATTGATTCCATACCTGTAATACTAGAAAATTTACCAAAAATAACAATGGCCATTATTAATGGTCTTATGAAAATATTGCCTAAAATATCAACAGTAGGTTTACAAATTATAGTTAAACTTGGTGCTTCTTTAATAGAAAACACACCTAAAATTCTTTCAAAAATCCCTCAAATTATATCTTCAATCATAAGCGGTTTTGGAAACTTAATAAGCGGAGCACTAGACATAGGTAAAAACTTCGTTGAGGGATTGTGGAATGGTATTAATAATGCCAAAGATTGGATTTTAAACAAAATTAAAGGTTTTAAGGATTCTGTTCTTGGAGGAATTAAAAAATTTTTTGGAATTCATTCTCCATCTACACTTATGAGAGATGAAGTTGGTAAGAATTTGGCTTTAGGTTTAGGTATGGGATTTACCGATGAAATGAAAGATATAGCAAAAGAAATGCAAGAATCTATTCCAACAAATTTTGATATGCAACCAGAAGTTTCTTATAATAGTTTGATTACAAATAATAGAACTGTTACCGACACAACTGATTATGCTGAACCTAATAACATATCTCCAATTTATCTTACTATTGAAAATTTCAATAATAATAGAGAGCAAGATATTGATGATTTAACAAGCGAAATGTATTTTTATGGCAAGAGAAAAGCATACGGAAAAGGGGTTTAAATATGAATTATTTTATTTTTAAGAAAAATGGCAATATTTACGATTCAAGAGATTATGGAATTGGTTGTGGAGGTTTTCCACCCATTGTTATTCCTCAAAAACGATGTACTTTTGAAACTATTCCAGGTAGAGATGGTACTCTTACCAGTACAGATGATTGCTATGATAGTTATCCCAAAACCATTGAATGTTATATGGAAGATGATGTTTATAAAGATTTATCTTGGTTAAGCGGTAGAGGAAAACTTGTATTATCTAATGAATTAGAAAGAGAATATGATGTTACTATAAAAAACAATATAGAATTAGAACAAATCGCAACTTACTGGAGGAATTTTCTTATTAATTTTGAGGTTCAACCTTATAAAAAAAGTCCTATTCAAAAAGATTTATTATTTAATACAAAAATATTCGATTTTGAAATCGGAGGAAATGCAAGATGCAAGCCTCTTATTTCGGTTAAAGGTTCAGGAGAAATAATCATAACAATAAATGGATCTTCTTTTAAAATTAAAAATTTAGAAAATACAATTTTGATAGATTCTGAATTAGAAGTTGTTCAGAAAAATAGTCAAAATGCTTCTTCAGATACTACAGGTGAATTTCCGATTTTATATCCAGGAAATAATAATGTTGTAATAGTTGGGAATTTAGAGAAAATAGAGTTTATTTTTCAGGAGACTTATTTATGATTAGAATCTATGATAATACTTGTCAAGATTTCGATAATAATGGCTTAGGGATTTTGACCGATTTTAAAACATCTCCCCAAATAATTGAAGAATTAAACGGTGTTTTTGAACTTAATTTTGATTATTCAAGAAAAGGGAAAAATGCTGAATTTTTAGTCATTGATAATATTATAAAAGCCCCTTATGAAACATCAGAGCAATTATTCAGAATTAAAAGAGTTAAACCTTCTTTAAATAAAATATCAGTTTATGCAATTCATATTTTTTATGATCTAAATGATAATTTTTTAGGTAATGTAGCCCCAACTAATCAAAGCGGAGTAAATGCTATACAATGGTTATTTGATCATGCAATGTTTCCAGTAAAGTTCACTGTTACTGGTGATATTTTACCAGATAATTCTGCCAAATATGTAAGAAGAAATATAGTAGAAGCCATGCTTGGAACAGATAATTGTATAGTGAATCGGTGGGGCGGAGAACTCGAAAGAGATAATTTCAATCTTATACTTCATAAAAAAAGAGGACAAGATAGAGGAGTTTATATTCGTGAAGGAAAAAATATAAAAGAAATAGAGATTTCTATTGACTTTTCTACTGTAGTTACAAGAATTGTTCCCCAGGGAGCAAATGAACTTTTATTACCTGAAGAATATGTAGATTCTCCCATCATTTCTACTTATCGAAATCCTATTGTTAAGAAAATCGAATTTAGTGATATAACTGTTGATGAAGAAACGAGTGAGGCCGTTGCACAAGAAAAATTAAGAGATGCCGCAAGAGCCAAATTTGCTGAAGGAATAGATAAACCAAGTATTTCTGTAAGTGTAAATTGGTTAGAATTATCTTTTATTGATGAATATAAGGAAAAATATAGTAATTTTGAATTTGTAAGACTTGGAGATACTGTAACCGTCTACGCTTTAGGTTATGAATATAAAATTCGAGTGATTAAAGTTGTTTATGACTGTTTAATGAAAAAATATATTTCTTTTGAAATTGGAGAGTCAAAACCAGACTTTATTAAAGATCAAATAGCGGCAGTTACAACAGAATTCGAGAAGAATAATACAAGTTTATTAGAACAGGCCAGAAAGAATGCTACAACCTTAATAAATAATGGTTTTGGTGGTCATGTAAGAATATACCCTGATCGTATTTTAATTATGGACACGGAAGATGAAGCAACGGCAAAAAATGTCTGGCAATGGAACTTGAACGGTTTTGCTCATTCTTCTTCAGGAGTTAATGGTGATTATGGACTTGCAATCACAATAGATGGTCAAATAGTAGCTGATAGAATAACAGCCGGGGTTATGGATATACAAAGGATAAATGGTCTCGCAAATGCTTTAGGAGATATCACGACGGCAATAGAGTTGAACGAAAAAAATATTAAAGCGTTAACTTCCGAAACAACCGAAAATCGCAAAAACATAGAAGATTTAAACACTCCGATACTTACAAAATATGGGAATAACCATATATGCTTAAATGAGGCTTATGAAACTGATGCTATTAGCTATAACATAATTGGAAAGTGTGAGCAAAATGAAAATCCTACATCAAAAAATCCTATTGCAATAAAAACAATAAAAGGAACTACAGATATAGATGTAAATCATGAAGGTAATTGGTCAAAAATTAAAGTTACTGGTAAGAATTTATTGAATCTCGAAACAATGTTAAGAAATACTTCGAATGGACTGACAAACAATATTAATGAAGATGGAAGTGTAACAACAAGTGGAGTAATAACTTCTAATTATGTCGGTATAACCGATAAAGTGTCCATTGATGAGATTTTAACTGATAACGAATATTATACTATTTCTCAAAAAGAAATAAGTGATAAATTATTTTTACAAATAGAAGAAACTAATAAAATTACTCATGCCGTTAAAAATTATTCGACTCAAAATAAATTAAGCAATACTCTAAAAATCAATAAAGATTTATATTCTTATAAAATTGTGATTTTAACAAATACAATGAGCAACTGGGGAACTGAAGAAAAATCAATAACTAACTTTTATCAATTAGAGAAAGGCGATGAATCTACTGATTACGAAAGATATAAAGAAAAAGAAATTTTTGTCGATATAAACAAGCCTAACTTGTTTAGCTTCTTTAATATTATTGAAAAAAGCAATATTAACGAAAAAGGAGAAATCATTTCGGATTCTTCACAATCTTTTGATGTTCATTATGTTAAGGTTATTCCTAAAAAAAAGTATAAGATAATCGGTGACAATGAAAGACAATTTGTTTTATCTTTTTATAAAGATATTCCTAAAATTGGAAGTGTCGGAACTTCAAGAGTTGTTAAAAGCGATACTTTTTCAGAAATAGTAACCGTGCCAGATGATTATAACTACTTAGCGATTAGACATGGAATGGATGCACTAACTACTGAAGATAATTCTAATCTTAAAATTCATGAAGGGCATGATTCTTTTTACGAATTGAATTCTATAAAAGAAGTATCAGACGATTTAGAATCCAGTCAAGGAGTTTTAGAAAAAAGAATAGGAAAAATTGTCCTAGATGGGACTGCAGGCATTTTTACAGTTCCAGGAAATTCAAACGAAAATTTCATACAAATCAATCTCCAATTTCCAAACATTGAATTTCAATGTTCTTCTATCGGCGATGAATTTTTATGCACACATTTTTCGTATTATGAAAAAGCAACTTCTACAGGAAAAGAACGTGAGGGTTTAAAGTTGTTTAATTCAGGAACTTATTATGCTTTTGTTTTTTCTATATCAACGACAATCGCAACGACGATCGAAGAATTTAAAAATTGGTTAAAAGAAAATCCAATAACCATTTATTATATTTTAAAAGAACCTGAGACAATACATTTAAGACCAACTAAAATTCCTTTATTTGAAAATGAAAATCATTTAACTTTAATTGAAGAGATTGAAACGAAAACGGATATTAAATATCATAGGATTCATGCTTTTAATGAAGCGTTTTATACAAAAGATGAAGCAAAATCTCAATTAGAAATTAAAGCGAATGAAATCAATATGGGTGTTGAAAGTAATAAAACAGAAATAAAAAATGGTTTACTTGAAATCAATGAAAAATTAGGAAATTACGCTTTACAACAAACTCTTATTGAACAAATTAATTCAGTTTTAGCAAAGATAACCGACAGTGAGGCCAGAATCAATATTTTAAATCAAACCATTCAAAATGGTGTGCCAATTACAAAAACGGAAACGGGGTACACGTTCGATATTAATGGTTTAAATATTGCCTCTACAGATGCTGAAGTAAATAGTACATTATCGAGTATCGGACTTAGTATCTTAGATAATATCAGCAAAGAGGCTTTATTGTTTGCTGGTTATGATAAAATTTTACAAGAGACTATTGTAAAAGCACGTAACATGATCGTGGAAAAATATTTTACAGTTGCACATACGAGAATGGAAGAATTTAAAGATCCAGTCTTAGGAATAGGAACTGGATTTTTTTGTGTGGAATAGAGGTGTGAGATGTTAAAACTAGATATTCAAAGATTTGCAGTAAGTCACTCCATTTCGTGTACTGAAATTGGAAGAGACATTGCTAATAATAGAACGACTCAACGAATCACTTTTACAGTTACTAGAACAAGTGGTAGTACACATTGGGAAACAAATCCCGCAAAAAAATTAAATTTTACTTGTGACGGTCAAAAAGCAACTATAGATTTTAATTTCCCGAGTTCTGTAAAAACGAAATCAGCTCATTATGATTTTGTTATTCAGCATAATCAAGACGGTCAAAAAACAATTAGTTACAGTGCTTCTATAGCAACGGGAACAAGTGCTGGAACAATCACTACTAGTGGTCAAACAACAATTGTTACAATACCACGTGCTACCGCTTGTCCTAGTCTTTCAGGAGATATAGAAGATAGTTACACAATACCTCTTAATCCAGCAAACAGTGGATTCACTCATTCTCTTCATGTGAGCTTTTTAGGAACAGCAGGATATATTAATGCAAGTGGGGATTTACAAGCAACTGAATACAAATTTAGCAACACTAATATTCTATTTACAATTCCAGCGTCATTTTATAACAATTTTAGTGGAAAAAGTGAAAAAGGAAATTTTACTTTATATACTTATAACGGTAACGATAAGATAGGAACTGCTTATGGGACACTAACAGCTTCTTGTTCAGAAAGCCGATGTAAGCCAAGCATAAGTGGTACAGTAAAAGATAGTAATTCTACAACCAAAGCACTTACTGGAAATGATAACAAAATAGTCAAAGGTTTTAGTAATGCTTTGTTAACACTTACTTTAAAAGCGGCGACAACGAGTGGAGATACAAAAAGCACCATTTCTACAAGAAGTGTAGACGGGGCAACTTTTAGCGGAACAAGTGTAACTTTAAATAAAGTGACTAAAAAAGATTTTACAATTACAGTTACCAATAGTAGAGACTTTAGTAATTCAGTAACAATAAGTGCGAGTGGTGGACTTATTGAATATTTTATACCTCAAATTGTAATAGATCCTCAAAGATATCCAGACCAAACCAGTTCAAAAGTGAGAATGACCTATAAAGGGTCTTTTTTTAATCAAAATTTTGGTTCGGCATCCAACACAATAATGATGAAATGGTATTATCGAAAGACAACTGAAAGTGATTGGACTTTAGGAGGGATAGTCAATCCGACTTTAAACGGAAATGAAATCGAAGAAGGCGTTATTGATTGCGGAGATGATTTTAATTATCAAAACGCATACAGATTCAAGCTAGAAGTAATTGATAAGTTAACAAATGCTGGAACTAAAGAACAGGATGTAAAAGTCGGATATCCAGGATTTGCTTTTGGGAAAGATTGGTTTAAAGTCTACACTCATTTATATGATAAAGATACGTGTGAAATCTTAAGTTATGGAAAAAGTTGTTTACAAGTGAGTGGTGATTGGAACAACGCATGTGGTACAAGATGCGGATTTTTTATGGGTCAAGGATTATCAAATTCGCCAAGTGGAACTACAGTTAGCAATTGGTGGTATGTGATTCAATTGGTTCATAATGCTTCATACAAAAAACAATTAGCTTTTTCTTTTAATAGTCATGAAATTTTTGAAAGATTTTCTGTCGATGGAAAATGGAGTACATGGACTACTGTTCATGGAACTTAGAAAGGAATAAAAATATGTTAGAAAAAATAATAACAACATTAATCGGATACATCGTTACAGGTATATTCGGTTTTTTAGTTGGAAAAGTAAAAGCAATACAAGCTGAAAATAAAACTCAAAGTGAAGCCATTAAAAATGAAAATAAAATTCAAAGTATAGCCATTGAATCACTTTTGAGAACAAATATGGTAAGCACTTATTATAGATACAAAAAAGACAAGAAAATACCATATTACGAAAAAGAAAGTTGGTATTCAGAATTTGAGAGTTACACCCAATTAGGAGGTAACTCTTTTATTAAAGATATAAAAAAAGAAATCGATAATTGGGAGATAGGAGAGTGAAATAGTGAAAAATAAAGTAATACAAGTTTTTATAAATTTAATAAAAGTAAAATCAATCGCTACATTTGTTGCTCTTTTTGTTTTTGCTCGTTTATCTTTGAACGATAAGTTGGAGATGGCAACAGTAGTGGCAATTTTAATGATGGTATTTCAAAATTTATTTGGAAAGGACAAGGATAACGATGATAAAAAGTTATAAGTATAATGACGCTTTTAAATTATCCGCTCATTTCAAAGCGAGCGAATTTAAATGTAAATGTGGAAAAACGCACGACATCTTAATTGATAGTGATTTAGTTGATTTATTAGAAAAAGTACGAAGTAAGTTAAATGCTAGTGTTTGTAACATTTATAGCGGTCATAGATGTGCGAATCATAATAAATCAGTTGGAAGCGGAAGCACCAGTCCTCATATTAATGGTTATGCGGTAGACTGTTACTTTTTAGATCAGAACAGAAAAAGGATACCTTCAAGCAAAGTCTGTTTAACCTTAGAAGACTTAGGACATAACAAAGGAATAGGTTATAGATGTGGTGGAAGTGCAGATTCAACAGGTAACACTCATATTGATACTAAGCCTAGAAAATGGTATGGAGATGAAAGTAAATCAATGACTGCAACTTGTTGTACTTCATTTTACGATTATTTTGGAGTGCAAAAAGTTGTTTCTGGGATAGTAGCAGAATGGCAAATAGCTATAAATAACTCATATAATTGTGGTTTAGCAGTAGATAATAAGTTTGGTCCAGATTCACAAACTAAGGCAACTAAGTATCAATTGCATTATAAAACCTCACAAATTCATAATGATTATGTTTTATTTATTCAAAAACAATTGAATAAGTTAGGCTATTCATTAAAAGAAGATGGCTATTTTGGACCATCTACTAGTACAGCTGTTAAGAACTTCCAAAAAACAAAAGGTTTAAAAGTCGATGGGTATGTGGGTTTAAATACAATAAAAGCTTTGTTAAATATATAAAAGGATAACTTCAAAACGAGGTTATCCTTTTTTATTTTGAAATAAAAAAAGGGCAAAGCCCTAAATCGATACGAAATATCATTTCTGACATCGTAAAGTTGTTAGTCTTATGATTAATCGCGTAATCCGCTAACTAGGACTATAATAAAACAGAACTTATTTAAAAGTCAACTATTTTTTAAATCTTGTATAGCATTTCTTAAAAACTGTGCTTTCGTAAGATTTTTCTCATTTAATAAGTTTTCCAGTTCCACGTATTCTTCTTTATTTAGGTCTACACCAAATTTTTGCTTTTTTTCTTTAATAAATTGAACATCGTAATTTGATTTGTCGAATTTTTTCAAATTTAATTTATCAATTATTATTATTTTTAAATCGTTGTTCAAATATTTTTGTGCTTTAACTTTAGAAACAAAAATAATTGCTTCGTCAAACGCACTTTCGGCATCATAATTTTCTTCATCTTTAAGAAAATTTTTATATCGTTTAGAGTCAAAAAAATATAGATTGATTAAAAAATTGTTGGGCCAATCATAAGTTGTATAATAAAAATCTTTTTCTAAATCACTGCTTTTAATTCTGGACTTAATGTTTTCATGATTTCTTAAGTGTTCTTCATAAATACCTTTAATTCTTTTCATTTTCTTTTCCTTCTTTCATTTATAAATTAATCTTACCACACTACGTACGTAGTGTCAATATTTTTTTGAAAAATAAATAAAAAAGCAAATTTTCTTTTAAAAAAGTGTTTTTTGCTATAATTCGACATTTTTTTAAAAATAATGTGTTATTATGCCGATTAAGGGGGAAAATTTTATGTTAAAAAAATTAAATGAAGTTGAAATTAAAAATTTTATAGAAAGGTATTCAAGTTATGTAAAAGAAGATGTAATAGATGTTAATTGCTTAGAAATGTTTGGCTTGACAAGTTACTTGGTAAATGGACATTATCTTATTGCTGATAATAACGGCAAAATTAAGACTACAGATTTTTTTCTTGTATGATATAATAAGAAATCGAAAGAAGCGATTCAAATGTGGTATATTTTAAAAATAGACAAAGTAAACGTAACTTATAAGATTTTAAAAGCATCAGGAAAATATGATGAAGTTTTAAAAAAATATGAAGAAAAAGAAAAACAAGAGCCTTCATTTTGCATGGAGGCTATTATGTTTGATAAAAATAATTATTTTTCAAAAAATGAACAAGCCTTAGAAAGAAAAGTGAAGGAATTAGGGCCAATTTACGCCGACGAGTTACTGAGCGATATCAAATCAAAAGAAAAACAGTTAAACGTATTAAAAAAAGAAATTTTACAAAAAAGAATAAAGCGAAATCATTTTTTAAGTGACTTTGAAAAAAGCGAAGCAATAGATATAAAAGCTTTTATTTTGGAAAATATAGAAAAAATTAAAATCACGAAAAAAATTCTACCTAAAGCAAAAAAGATTTATAATTTAGAGTACCTTTCAGACGATTCTTTTTTGTATCACTTGAGAGAAACGATGCAAGATGAAGAGATGTTTTATAGATCCAATGTAAATTTTTGTATCAATACGGAAAACAAAAAAATCACTATTAATCCTAACAACTTTTTTGTTATCAATGTTGAATACAGAAAATAAATGCTATAATAAAAATGTCTTAGGTAGCCCGTGTGGTTCTAGGACTTTTTAATTTTAGGTTTAAAATTGACAAAGATAAATGTTCTTACATCTTTTTTATTCGAGTACTTAAAATATAATCTCCACATGGCGATTTGGATCATATAGGTTACACCTTAAAATTAAGTGAAAAAATCAAAATTAAGAATGTACTATTAAATAAAGGGACAAAAAATATAGAAGAACAAGAGATTGAAAAAAAGTTAAAAGTCGTTAATAATTATGCATTTAAAAAATTTGACGTGGAATTTTTAAAAACAAAACTTTATGATAATGAAAACGATAACAGCACTATTTTGAAGATTAAAATAGAAAAATTTAGTTTTCTTTTTACAGGTGATGCGTCAAAAAAGGTAGAAAAAGCATTATTAAAAGAAAACATTAAAGCGACTTTTCTAAAATTGGGACATCATGGTTCGAAAACCAGTAGTGATGAATTATTTCTGAAAAAAGTAAATCCAAGTTTTGCTATCATTTCATCAGGAAGAAACAATAGGTACAATCATCCCTCTACAGAAACAATAGAAGTGCTAAATAAATTAAAAATTAAAAACTTGAATACCCAAGACAAAGGAACTCTACACATTAAAATAGACAGAAATCAATATCACATAATTCCTACTATTACATAAAATAAAATACACTAGTTAGTGTTTTAAATAGATGAAGAAAATTTTTTCTTCTTTTTTTTGATAATTTTTTTAGTAATGTGGTAAACTATTATAGTTAATAGAATAGTTTCAATTACAATTTGATGTTGCGAAATGAGATGAATTTATAATAATTGGTTTATAATAGAGGTATAAAATAAGAATCGAAAAGGATTTACCATTGTGGGAATTAATGGCAATCATAGTTCTATTGGGAATTATTATAACGTTAGCGTTTGCATCGTTTAAAGGTATCGGAGAACGAGTACGC
>CAJTYF010000005.1 GCA_910583945.1 uncultured Bacilli bacterium | reverse complement strand
ATAAGCTAGAAAATAATAATTAAAAAGACTTGACAATGGTTAGCAAGTCTCCTTTCTTTTTCAAGATTGGAGGACGACACTCACATCAAATATTCCTAATAAAATTATATACTAAGAAAAGTATTAAAACAAGCGAACAGGTAAAATTTTTAGAACAAAATTCTGTAATTCATGCTATACTTATATTAGTTAGTAATTATTGCTACCTATTATTGTTTGTGATAAAAGTTATTCAACTTCTTCTTCACAGGCACCAGAGAAGAATCTGCTCTAACTTTTATAGTTAGAGCTTAATGATAAATATCAATTCTAGAAATGGAATTGATTTTTTGTTTTGTAAGAAAGTGAGGAGATTCTTAAAATGGTAACAATAAAGAATGAAAAAATCGAAATGGAAGAAGCACTTAAAAATAAGATTGAGTTTATTTGTAGTTTTTGTAATACTACTCCTACTATTTATAATGGAAGTATAAAGATGATAGAACACATAAATTTGCAATATGTAGAACCACATAGAATTGTTATTAAAGGTATAACTTTTCTAGCGTTTAACTACGAAAATACTCTTTATATAAGATTTAGAACAATATATTAAATCAATAAACTAATAAAAAAGATTATCAATTCCTTTTCTAATATTTACCCATGTGTTAAACAAAGAAAAAGAAATTACAAAAGTTTTGCCTACTTTTTACAACTATGTTGCTTAGTATCATTTACAGAGTGAATTACAGTCCTAATTACAGAGTAATTTACAGAGCAAAGTATCTAGTCAGTTACATAGTTTGTATGATAATATGCTAATGTAATCGTTATAAATGCGATTTAGTGTACGATTTGCAACCGATTTAGTTTACTATTTAAAGTCAATTTGGTTTACTTTTCGACTACTAAAAAAATACAATTTAGTTTATTGTTTAAAGCTAGTCAAGATGTTATTATGGCATTGTATATTATTTTTGTATTTATTTTAGATTATTTTTATGTTTTTGGGTAGATTTTTTACCATAAATTTACTAGTAAAACTACCATACTTTTGGGTATTGACAGTACAAATAGTAGTGCTAAAATAATGTATGCTAGGAATAAAGTATAGCAAAATATATGAATCTTTTAATTGATTTGTTTAACACAAGGGAAAAATGAGACTTTCGAAAAAGTTGTGTAAATGGTAAATTTTACCTTCCGTTAGAATCATCAAAATAATGGCTCTTTGATAAAGTAATCTTTATTTTCCACAGTCTTAAATTCGATAGTCACTACCATTTTTTATTTATTTTTTAATTCATTACTTTTTATAAATACATTTTATTTTTATCGACAATGGTTTACTTCTTACACTTGAATAATATTGATACGCTTTTTCTTAAAACTTTCGCATCTCCTTTGCATTTTTTAGTATTTATTAAACTTTTTTAATATGTTTTTTCTTATATTTTTTGTTTATCTTAATTTATTCATTTTCTATTTGCATTTTTTCTTTTTATATAAATAATTTTTCTGTAAATAAAAAAAGAATAGTCTTCTCTATTCTCAAATTTAACAATATATTTTTATTTGTCTTGCAACATATTTAATAAATCAATCTTAAATTTATCTTTTGAAGCATTAGCTTTAGAAATCATGACACCTTTATAAGTAGTCAGTTCAGACATATGCCCTTCTAGTAAAATTTCTTTTGGGTCAATATAATTTAACATAACGACTTGTTCTTTTTTATATACAGTATAATTTAATTTTATTTCTCCATGAACTTGAATAAACATCTTATCACCAGGTAATTTTAATTCATAAGTCTCTGTCCCAGTTTTTTTATTTTGACTAATCAATTCTCCTAAAAATTTTCCATTTCTTAAAGATGGATAATATTCAAAATTTAATTTTTTAAACGCCAACGTATTGTATTTTTTCAAAGCTCTTTCTAATTTACGATATTCATTTTCATCGATATAATCTAAAACATAACCTTTCATATTTTCCCCCAATTTCTTTTTATGTTCAAAGTATAACACAAAAAGTGCAAAATGTCAAATTTACGCTTAACTTCCTTATTGCAAGGAGATTATAACACTGTTTTTCATAAAAATCAAGTGTTTTTTATTTTGTCCATTATATTTTTAACTGAATCACTGTAACACCATTATTCCAGTAATCTAGATGAAATGCTTCAACTTCTTTCATTTTTCCTAAATAATAATGTACTTCTTTTTTTAAAACTTGACTGCTTTTACCATGAACCACTACAACAATCGCTTGTTTTAATTTTATATTGTCCTCAATAAATTGTTTTAAAAGCGTATAAATAGTATCTCTAGTTTCACCATGAAGATCTAATGTTGGATACTTATTGAGAGACAACATTCTGATCATTGTTTTGAATCTCTCCAACAAAAGTTTCATTTGGATTTTCTAATTTTCCAAATTTGCTTTCATAAAAACCAATAACATCACTTAATGATGGAATGGATAAAGTCCCTCCAATTGTTTTTTTTGATAAATCTTCAGTAATGGTTGCTAGACGTATTGTAGTTTCTAGCGAATAGTGATTTACCATTCCATAACCGATCATTGCTACAAAAAGATCTCTTGCTCCAGTCTTATCTACAATTTCAGAATTCATCGCCGCTAAAATTTTTATTTCATTATTTATTGAATAAATACTTCCCTTATCTTCTATTGATATTATAAGTTGAACATGAGGAAATTTATCAACAATTTTTTTATAAACATTCACCATACTAACTGGGTTTTCAAAGTCCATTTTTAAACCAGTAATCGCTTCAGCCACTTTTCCATCACAAACAATATATTTTGCATACTTAAAAAAATCATACACATTCTTAGTAGGTTCTTTAGCATTTAAAAGAGTTATGCTTTCTCGATATTTATTAAATGCATGAACAGAAGCATTATATTCCGAACCATCACTTATGACTAAATCCATCGCAACATCATATTCGTATTTTTTAATATTAAATTCGTTAATATCGGTTTGAATAACTGTTCTCATATTATTCTGTTTATTCAATAAAATGTAAGAAACTGGTGTTTTAATATCATAATTTGTTTCTAAATAATTAGTTTTTACTCGATTTTCTTCCATATTTTTTTTCATGGTATTTCCTATTTCATCATAACCAATCACTCCTGAAACAAAAGATTCAGAATTCCATTTCGCAAGCGCATAAGCTACAACATTTGTAGGACCACCACTACAGTTAATGAGTTCCTTTGTAACATTTTGACTTCCTTCTAATGGATAATTATCCATTAAAATATTGATATCATAATTCAATCGCCCAATACTTAAAGCTTTCATTTTTATCACCCTATTCTTTCTTTATTATACCTTATTTTAAAAAAGAAAAAAAGTCTCTAAAAAATCATTTAGACACTTTTCTATTTAATCCATAGTCATTTCTTAAAGCTTCTGTAATAATCAAAGTTTCCATTGAGCTCGGATTTTCATATAATTCTTGAAAAAAACTTCCTTTTTCCGCTTTTAACTGTTTTAAATAAGCTTTTTGATAAAGCAAATACTTATAATACGCTTGCATTCTTTCTTTCCAAAAATTTATTTTTAACTCATCTTCAAGAGTTTTATTAAAATCCATATCTTGATTCAAGCTAATATAATCACTCGTAACCAATTCTTTATGCTTACTTTTTTCCTTAACTAAATCTTTTTCTATATGCCTTTTTAATTTTGTTAAAATACGGTTTGATTTTCTTTCTTTTTTTAAATTATAAACTTCTTTTAAAATAAGCCCACCGAATATGAACGTAACAATCGCCCCATTAACGAACAATGGCTTTGAAAAAAACTGAATCATTTCCATAATATCTAAACCATACCCACTTTTAAAACTAATCAATAAAAAATCCCAAATTTCTACAATTAATGCAAAAAATAAACAACACCAAACTTTTTTTCGAATATTTACTATATTTTCTTTCGTTTCATTTATTTTCTCTCTCACTTGCATCAAAGCTTCTTCATACAATTCTATTGCATTTTCTGAATAAAGCAACGCTTTAATATTTTTTGATTTTTTTCTTTCAATATAGGTGCCATCCCCTTGACGAACATGAACAATACTATTTTCACAAAAATAATTTTTGTGCATAAAAACCCCTCCTTCAAAACTTTTGTTATATTTTAACACCTTTTTTTATTTTGTAAAGAGAAAACAATATAAAGATTCTTGAAAATAATATTTAAAACAAACTTAAATTTTATTTAATTTTTATATATATTTGTTCACAAGATTTACATGTAATTTTCATTTCATAATTCATTACTTTTTTATCTAATAAAGTGATTAAAGGTTCAGAATCTTTTGGACAGCATAATCTATTCTTTATAACAATTAAATCATTATTGCAACGGTTTCCTATTTTACTATCCTTAAAATCTAATAATACCCTCCCATTACTTCCACAATTACATTTATATTTTAATTCTAAACAATCATAAGTAGAATAACACAAATACCCTATATTTTCTTCGCATTGATTGCAATACATCCAACCACCATAACGAGTAGCTAATCTTGTATTTTCTAATTCTTTATTTTTTATTTCTCTTGACATAAAATCAAATTCCTCCATATTCTATTTAATAAAGCAACATCCCAAATAAACTAATAATTCATTTTAAAAGAAGTAACAGCATATCCACAACATGAATAGTAAATAAAAGCTATATACTAATAGTTAAAATTAAAAGAAACTTTACAAAGCCTAAACTTGTAATTTATGGCTGAAATTAATATTATAATTTTTCGACCACTATATTTTTATCTTTTAATTCTCCTATTCCAATTACTTGCAATTGTCCCTTTTCTTAATCACTTTTAACAGATATTCTAAAATTAGATAAATCTAATTCTTGTACATTTTGCTTATATCCAAATGTTAAATCAAAATCTTTTACATTGGTGTATAGAATTAGAAAATGATAGACCTTTTCTTTTTTCAACAATATATTTTCCAAAATTTCGTTTATCTTATATAAAATACTTCTCCTTCAAGAACTACTTTATTATCAATAACCCGTTAGCAATGGCTAGTTAAGCCATCTAAAAATTGTAAAAATGATAACTTTACAAGATCAAACTTTTTATAACCTATTCTAAATATTTTCCTTTTATTTAAAATACATCTAAAACATTCCAATCCTATTTTTTAGAAACAAAGAAATTTTTCATATCATTGTGTTCATGAGTTAAAAGCGCAACTTTATTTTTTATCCCACCACCATAGCCTGTTAAATTTCCATTTATCCCAACAACTCGATGACAAGGAATAATAATACAAATAGGATTTGCTCCTACAGCTCCTCCAACGGCTTGACTAGACATTTTTTCAATGCCTCTATTTTTAGCTATAATCTTTGATATATCATTATAAGTTAAAGTTTTACCATAAGGAATAGAGTTCATTATATCTATGACTTCCTGTCTAAACGGAGTTAAATTTATAATTTTATATTTAGGAATAAAATTTGGATTCTTACCGCTAAAATAAATATCTAACCATTGGTTTGTTTCTTTAAATATTGGCAAGTTTTTTTCTTCGCAATCAGTAATATGTTTAGAAGCATCTTTTGAATTAATAAACCATAATCCTGTCAAATACTCTCCATCACTAATCATTAACAGATCATCTAGTCCTTCTGGAGTTTTATAGACCCATTTGTAAACTATATAAATCCCTCCTCATTTATTTTAAAAGAATCATTAAAAATGTATGCGAACCAACTTTAATTTTCACCTTTTCTATCAAATAAAACAAAGAAAAAAAGCAAGTTTATTGCTAACATTCTCTCTGTTTATTTTCATATAATTTGTAAGCTTTAAATCACGAAAACTATAAAATGTTTCTTTAAAACAATAAACTACTTAATCTTCTTAACTGGATGTCTTATAACTGTCTTTAATTTACTCACATCACATTTTCTTGGATCACTTAAATATATTTCATGGTGTAATCTTGTATCAGTTATATCAATTCTATAACCATTTTCTTTTGCAAAATCGTGCATTAAATCGACCGTCATGGGCTCATCATCATAAGAACCTAAGTGCATACATTGAACACATATCCCCTCATCATAAGTAATAAACTCTACTCTTGAAAAATCTGTTTTTTTCTTTTTAGTTGCTTCCTCTATAGCCCAATCAAAATCGCTCTTTGTTACAAAGTCTGGTAATCGAATAACAGATATAAAATGCATGGCATCTTTATTATTATAATCAATAGTTCCATTCATGCCATTTTGCCACCAAAAGCCCTCAAGTGGTGGAACGACATAATTAAAGAAACCATCTATTTTATGCATGCCTTTATAACTCATTTTTATTGTATACGCTACGCCATATAATAAACTTATTGTATTTTTATAATCCCCATTTTCTTCATTTGGATCACCTTTACCTCTAACTGCAATATAATTCATTTTAGGTATTTTTATAATACTTGGTTTATTCTTTGGCATATAATATTCCCTATATTCTTTTTTAAAATCAAAAGCCATAATTATCACCTATCTTTTAACATTTTTTCTTTAATTTTGTCTATATTAATATGATAAATAAATCCAGTTTGTACTTGCATATTATCAACTCCTGAGACAATCTTATCATAAAGAAAAAGAAAACTCTACCAATTGATAGAGTTTTCAAACATTTTTTATGCAAGAAACTATCCTTTTCTGAAAATGCCAATTAGTATAAATTTATAGTATATTCAATTATAATTTAGTTATTACTATTATCAATGTCAAGTAACTCTCTACTACGGACTATTTGTCCACACTTTCGCGTATTGAGGCTTGTACTACTGTTTTGGGTGGCAAATTATATATAAATTAAACTTTGATAGCTGATTATATTACATCCAAATTAATTATATCATATTCTGGCTTTACATTATACTTATATTGATATTAATCCAATTTTTGTTAAAACTAGCATAAAAACAAATCATAATCATTTTCTATTTTGATTGGTTTGCCTTTATGGACGCTTGTGCCGCCGCAAGACGGGCAACTGGTACTCTAAAAGGCGAGCAAGAAACATAGTCAAGTCCAATTTTATTACAAAAAGCTATACTAGCCGGATCTCCACCGTGTTCACCGCAAATACCCAATTCAAGATTTTCTCGAACGCTTTTTCCTTTTTCAATAGCCATTTTAATCATACTTCCAACACCAATTTCATCTATTCTTGCAAACGGATCACTTTCAAATAAACCTTTTTTATAATAATCTTCTAAAAACTTACCCGCATCATCTCTTGAAAATCCATAAATCATTTGAGTTAAATCGTTTGAGCCGAAAGAAAAGAATTCCGCATCTTTAGCAATTTCATCCGCAATAATCGTAGCTCTTGGAAGTTCAATCATGGTCCCCACTTGATACTTTAAATCGACTCCAGAATTTTGAATAATGACCTCAGCGGTCTTTACAACAATATCTTTTACATATTTATATTCTTTAATATCGCAAGTTAAAGGAATCATAATTTCTGGTACCACATTTAAACCATTTTGATTCACTTGAATAGCCGCTTCAATAACCGCTTGAGTTTGCATTTTAGCAATTTCAGGATAAGTAACAGCCAGACGACACCCTCTATGTCCCATCATAGGATTAAATTCTTTTAAAGCATCAATTCTTTTTTGTAACACCTCATAAGTAAGATTTAAACTATGTGCTAAAGCCTCAATTTCATTTCTCTCTTTAGGTAAAAATTCATGTAAAGGAGGATCTAAATAACGAATCACAACAGGATAAGGGGCCATAACCTTAAACAAAGCTTCAAAATCACTTCTTTGATAAGGTAAAATAGCCTCTAACATTTTCTCCCTTTCTTCTTTTGATTCACTAACAATCATTTTTCGAAAATTAAAAATTCGTTCACTTTCAAAAAACATATGTTCTGTTCGAACGAGCCCAATACCTTCCGCTCCAAATTCACGAGCAATGGTAGCATCTTTTGGTGTATCGGCATTACATCTAATCTTTAAACGTCTTGTTTGATCCGCCCAATCCATAAAAGTTTTAAAATCTCCACTTATAGAAGGAGCAACACTCTCTAAAACACCTAAATAAATCTTACCAGTACTTCCGTCTAAAGAAATCTCATCGCCCTCATGTAAAATAATACCTTCACGCGTAGTAATTGTTTTGTTTATTTCATCTAAAACTAAATCTCCACAACCACTAACACAACATCTTCCCATACCTCTAGCAACCACTGCTGCATGAGAAGTCATCCCACCACGTATTGTTAAAATACCTTCAGCATGATTCATCCCTTCAATATCTTCAGGACTCGTTTCCAAACGAACTAAAATCGTCTTTTCACCATTTTTATGATGGGCAATCACATCTTGAGCATTAAAATAAATTTTACCCGCTCCAGCTCCTGGACTTGCTGCCAAACCATTAGCTAAAACTTTGCCATTTTTTAATGCTTCTTCACTAAAAGTTGGATGAAGTAAAGCATCCAATTGCTTAGGTTCCACTTTTAATAAAGCTTCGCTTTCACGAATCATACCTTCTTGAACTAATGAAACCGCTATTTTAATAGCTGCTGTCGCCGTTCTTTTTCCATTTCGAGTTTGCAACATATAAAGTTTCCCATTTTCAATCGTAAATTCCATATCTTGCATATCTTTATAATGATTTTCTAATACTTTAGCATACTGTAAAAACTCTTGATAGACTTGTGGCATTTCTTCTTTAAGCTTATCAATGGGTTCTGGGGTACGAATGCCCGCCACAACATCTTCGCCTTGAGCATTCATTAAATATTCTCCATAAAGCTCATTTTCTCCTGTTGCGGGATTTCGAGTAAAAGCTACCCCTGTTCCAGAATTTTCTCCACGATTTCCATAAACCATTTCTTGAACATTCACAGCCGTTCCCCAATCCGCTGGGATATCATTCATTCTTCGATAATAAATGGCTCTTTCATTATTCCAGCTTCTAAAAACAGCTGTGATAGCATCAATCAATTGTTCAATTGGATCACTTGGAAAATCAACTCCAGCCAAATCTTTATAAATTTTTTTAAAATCACTCGTCAAAACAATCATATCATCTTCGGTTAATTCTATATCGTAAGAAACACCTTTTTTCTTTTTGAAATCATCTAAATATCTTTCAAAAGAACTTTTTGGATAACCTTTTACAACATCCGCAAACATTTGAATAAATCTTCTATAAGAATCATAAACAAATCTTTTATTATTCGTTATTTTAGAAAAACCTTCCGCTACTTCATCATTTAATCCTAAATTAAGAACAGTATCCATCATACCTGGCATGCTAGCTCGTGCTCCACTTCGAACACTCACCAAAAGCGGATTTTCCTTATTTCCTAAAACTTTTCCTGTAATACGTTCTAATTCCTTTAATTGCTGAATAATTTCAGTCTTAATTTCTTCTCTAATAACCTCTTGATTAGCATAATAATCATTACACGCTTCAGTTGTTACGGTAAAACCTTGAGGAACAGGTAACCCAATACTAATCATCTCAGCTAAATTCGCTCCTTTTCCTCCTAACAAATCTTTCATATTTTTATTGCCTTCACGAAACAAATAAACATACTTTGCCATAAAAAATCCTCCTATATTATCTAAAATCATTATAACAACGAAAAAAAAACACGTAAACCCAACACCGTGTTTTTGACAAAAAATAGACAATTAAATGATTATTTTTTATTTAAAGTTCTTTTAAACTGATAGGAATCTAAAATCTCGCTTTTCTCTCCATCGATAATAATTGGAGTTTTGTTGAATCCTTCACTATAATAATGAGTCTCTCCAGTTAAAAGCATCAAAGACAATATATTAGCCCTAAAAATAGGAAGAAACAAAGAGACCCAATCTATTTTCATTGATGAATCTTCGGATGTCACCATTTCTTTTACTTGTGTTTTTTTTATGATTCGCAAATTTAAAGCCTGTGTCATTTTAAGCAAATAAAGAAAATCAGAAGATACTGAAAAATTGGATTCCTTTGAAAAATCAAAACATTTTTTTGCCATTTCTAAAAAATGAGGATATTTTTTTTCTAAATAAAATAAAGTAATAAAACGACTCCAGTAAAGATAATTTTTATCTCGATTAATAAGACGAGATAAGTCTATCTGACTTTCCATTCCTTTAAAAAAGACCATCGTTGAAGAATTAGAAAAAACGCTTTTTTTGTCACTATCATTAAGCATTCTTATAAGAGCGTAATCAGCTGTGCTAATATAAGACATGTTCTTTTTAAATTGCATTAATTATGCTTTTATCAAATCAAAATCAAGTTTTCCATCAGAAGTATTCGCCAAACCAACACCAAAAATATCATAAGTCATTTTACCATCACTATTAATACCTTTTTCATTTACAATTGTATACATTTTAAATCAACTCTTTTCAATTTTATTACTATATCACAAAAGATAAAAAAGTTTCAACTACTTTCTATGATCCAAATGAGCTTTCAAATACGCACTCCGTAATCTTTCATTTGAAACATGTGTATAAATTTGAGTCGTCCCAAGACTAGAATGACCAAGTAAGGTTTGGACACTTCTTAAATCCGCTCCGTTATTTAAAAGATGGGTGGCAAAAGTATGTCTAAGCGTATGGGGCGTTACATGATGCCTTACTGCCACCAATAAAACAATCTCATCGATAATTTGAGCCACCCTTCTAGAAGTCATCCGTCCACTTTCTTTCGTAACCAATAAATACTTCGAATTTTTTTCCCCTAACAAAGTCGCTCTATCCTTTAAATAACAATTTAAAACGTCTTCGGTATTTTCACCATAAAACACAATTCTTTCTTTACTCCCTTTTCCTAAAACTTTAATACTTTTCTCTTTAAAATCAATATCCTTTAAACAAATAGAAACCAATTCTTGACCACGACATCCCGTATCATAAAGCAAATTTAAAATCAACTCATCCCGAGTCGTATAAATACTTTTTTTATAATTAGGCAGTGAAGAAAACTCCAAAATCTTTGAAACATCAATTTCACTTAAAAAATTAGGAAGCGTTTTTTCTAGTTTAGGATTACGAATCCCATTAAAAATATTTTTACTTAAAACTTGGTGAATGACCAAATAACCATAAAAACTTCGAATAGCACTAATATTAGTGGAAATACTTCGATTTTTATAATTCAGTTTATCGAGATACTTTAAATAATCTCTGACAACCTCTTTGTTAACTAAACGATAATCTATCTTTTTCCATTCAATATATTCTTGATATTTATAAAGCTCATTTCGATACGTTTTAATAGTAGCTTCACTATAATTCTTTTCAACGCTTAAATCATTTAAAAAAGATTCAATTTTATCTTCCATAACTCATCTCATTGTATTCATCATAAGTCATTAGAAAAGTATTAACATTTAGATATTTGCTTTTTTCATTCTCTTTCTTCGCTTGATTGTAAAGTTGACGAAGCCTATTAAAAGAAAAATTGATCAGTTCAAATGAATCCCTATCTGGATAAACTCTTAAAATAAATTCAATCATTTGAAGTTGTAACTCTCCTTTAGAGTTTTTTCGTACCTGATCCGCCCTACTAAAATACCCCATATAACACCTCTATCGTTTCTAATAAAATTATAACACAATAAAAAAAAGAAACAATCTGTTTCTTACATTTCATAACCAATTAAATAAAGTCCATACGTAAACATATCATACGTTTTATTGATTTCTGTTATATTATTAGTTCTTTTATAATTAAAAAGTTCTTTCCACAAATCATACAAGCGATTGTAATTAGTAAGCATTATATTTCTCTCATTCCCATTAGAGTTCAACAAACGATTATAATAATCATTCATTGAAGCAATAATAAATTTTTGAATGACTTCATTATCTCGCGTTCCCACTTTAAGAACTTCTTTTGTTTCCTTTTCACGAATCATGGGTTGATAAAAGGTATTTTGCTTAATAAAATCTTGATTGACTTCTAACTCTCCTATGGTCGTATTGTTCTCTAAAACTTTAAACTTTGGAAAATAAGTATCCTTAAACATAGTCTTCACCCTATCTATAATTATACTCTAAAATCAAGAAATGTAAATGAGTTCTTCACCAATTAAATAAGCTTCTTGACAAGAAATAATTTTTACTTTTACAAATTCATTCTTATTCATTTTTTTGTTAAGACGCACTTTAATATAATTAGAGGTTGTTCCTAGACTATAATGTTCAAAAACTTGTTCAATCAATACTTCTAATTCTTGATTTAAAAAAGTCTCTAAAAATTGTTGTTCCAATTCCAAACTCACTTGGTTTAAAAGTTGACTACGCTTATGTTTTTCGGAATCTAAAACTTGATTAGGCATTCGACTAGCAAGCGTTCCTGTACGAATAGAATAAGGGAAAACATGAATTTTAGAAAATGCAAATTTTTTTACAGTCTCTATTGTTTTTAAAAATAACGCTTCGGTTTCACCAGGAAACCCTACAATAACATCCGTCGTAATTGAAACGTCTTTTTTTATTTGACGTAAGTGCCTTAGTTTTTCTTCAAAATAAGAAAGATCGTATTTTCGATTCATAGACTTTAAAATTTCATCACTTCCCGCTTGTAAAGGCACATGAAAATGATTCACAATTTTCTCATTCTCTTCAATTTCTAACAACATTTTATCACTCAGTTCTGTCACTTCAATAGAAGAAATACGAATGCGTTTTAAATCTTTAATTTTACTAATCTCATGTATTAAATCTGCTAAATCTTTGCCATGATCATAATAAGAACCGGTATGAATACCCGTTAAAACAATTTCTTTATGTCCATTATAAACAAGGGTTTCCACTTCCTTTATGGCTTTAAAAAAATCTTTATTTCTAACATTTCCCCGAACATAAGGGATAATACAATAACTACAAAAATTATTACATCCATCTTGAATCTTCACAAAGGCTCGAGTTAAACTTGTAAATTTAGAAACTTCCATATCCTCAAAAGCTAGCTCACGCGTATGATAAAACTTTTCATAACTTCGTTTAGTTTCTAAATAATTTTCTATTAAGACGTCTATTTTACTTTTTTCATTATTTCCAATTAAAACATCAATACCTATTTCTTTATAATCTTTTTCAATATTCTCACTACTACATCCACAAACAACAACAATTTTATTCATTCGCTTAGCACGACGTACCATTTTTTTAGATTTATTATCAGCCATATTGGTAACAGAACAAGTATTAATAATAACGATATCACTCTCCTCTTCATTTATAGCAAGAGAAAAATGACGATTAAGTAGTTTTTCTTTAATCACTTCACTTTCATAAGTATTGACTTTACACCCTAAGGTAATAATATAAAACTTCATAAAACCCCTCTTTTTCTTTTAATTCAATAATTCGTTTAATTGTTTTAATGCTTTTAAAAACGCTTCTTCCTTTTCGTACTTAAATAAATTATTCGTTTTTGGTAGCTCTTCTTTCAATTTCGGTTTGGATAAATGTTCTAAATTTACTTTTTTAATTGTAATCTCATCATTTTTAGTTTCATTTTCTTCATAATCAAGTCGACCAAATTTACTTTTTCTTAATAACTCTTCATAGCTAATAATGGCTTTTTCTTCTTGTTCTTCCTCGTAAGAAGTTGTTTCCTCATAAGGAATAGAAGCCGTTTTATTTAAATCGGCCATGACTTCTTTTAAATCTAAATCATCATTTTTGGTTTCATCATAATAAGAAGGACTCTCTTCTTCACTTTCTTCATCATCACTGGTTTTTATTATATAAATCAATGACACAATTAATACAATCAAAATGACTACCGCAAAATAAAGCAAGATATCTATAGGATTCAAGCTTTTTATAAATCCTAGAACGTCACTCATAAAACGGCCCATTTGCATCACTTCCTTATTTCATTCTACCACAAAATTCTTAAATCTGTAAAGTGAACAAAAGCATTTACATATTTATCGTAAAACAAACTTCCTAACCTTCTTAATTAGATAACTACAAGAAGAAAAAAATTCTTTTATTTCGAACATAAATATAAATTAGTATTTAGTTCTTTAGAATTTACCCCATAAAGTAATGTACACGTTTTAAAATCTGTATTTTCTTTTATTTTATGAAGTATATTTTCATTATCTAAATAGGATTTAATGGCTAAAATAAAATCATTTTCCTGATTTAGACTTTCATCTTCTAAAAAATATTTTTCTTCATTTTTGTTGACATTAATAATCATTGTTCTCTTGTATAAAAGCATTTCTGGAACACTTTGTAAATGATTAAAAAAATTATCATAAACATAAACAAATGATTTTTCTCTATTTTGAGAAGCAATAGTTAAACAATTTTTATATTCTGTATACAAAAACTGAGGTTTGGAGAATATAAATCCATTCAAAATCGCCACACAAGAAAAAAGTAGAAGAACAATATTTTTATATTTAAAAGTAAAAAGAATATCAAAAAAGAAAAATAAAGACAGACTAAGAAATGGTATTAAAGGCATAATATATCTTAATTCTTGAAAAGAAGTCATTTTGACTACAAGAAAAAAATACAAAATACCAGGAATAAAAGTGAAACAAAACATAAAATTCTTTCCGATCTTTTTTAAACAAAACAAAAGAAAAGCAAGAACAAGTATTCCTCCAAAAGAAGAAATACTAAAAGCATAAAGTAAATGATGAATATAAACAATTAAATTTTTAAAATACCCTTGATTATTTAAATTAGTAAGCCCTCGGTCTGTAAAAAACAAATGATAGATACTAGGTACAAACAATAAAATTCCTAAGATTGCCCAAACAAGATGATAAATAATAAAACTTTTCATTTCTTTATATTTATGCTCTTTAATCATTTTAAGACACAAGAATCCAAAAAGAAAGAAAGCAAAAATAGCAAAGAAATACTGGGTCAAAAATCCTAAAACAGCGGTTATTCCCATTTTCCATTTTAATGATTTTGTAAACTGAAAATCATTTTTATAAAAAACTAAACAAAAGTAGTAATAAAGCAAAATAAAACTAGTCAAAAGCATATACATACGCTGATATAAAACCATACTAATGGTCCCCATTGATAACCCATAAAAAATTAAAACCGGAAAAAGCAAATGATTTTTATCTAATAAGTTTAATATTTTCTTTAAGAGAAAACAACTCCCAATATAAACAAGGATATTCACCACAAAAACCGTATATTTAGAAAAAGAACCGCCAAATAAAATACTAGAAAAATGAACAAGCGTATAAAACAAAGGCGGATGGTTATCTTTTGCTTGATTGATATATAAGGCTTTAAAATTAAAAATATTTTCTTTTTTCAAAATAATATAATCTCTTACTTCTTCTTTCGTTTTCCAAACGGGAATCTGTCTATTGTTTAATTCATCCATTTCACTTTGATAATCTTGCCCATGTACAACATAATGAATCATATTTTTCGTTTCTTGAAACAAATTGGCATCATTTACATATTTTTCCATCATAAGTGTATGAATATCTTTAACTCCGTAACTTGATAAAAGCCCATCATAAGGATTAACCGCTGAACCCAAAGAATAAATTTCATCTTCATGAAATCCTTCTTTTTTTGTTTGAAAAAAGAAAACAATTCCAACTACCACTCCTATTAAAATCAAAAAAAATATTTTTCGCCAAAAATCTTTATTACGCATAAAATTTCCTCACTTTTTATCATTTTATCATAAAAAGAAAAAGATTATCATCACAATAATCTTTATTTCAAGTGTTTAGCAAATTTTTTAAATACCGCATTATCATCTATTCCACTTGCTTGCAATTCTTCTAATAATTTCTTTTGTTTACGATCTAATTTGGATGGTGTTACCACATTCAAAACTACAAATAAATCGCCTTTTCGTAAAGAATTAGGCACTTTAATTCCTTTTCCTTTTAGTTTTAATTTATCTCCAGTATTAGCTCCAGCTTTGATTTCTAAAATGACGTTATTTTCTAAAGTCGGAATTTCTTTTTTACATCCTAAAGCCGCTTCGGCAATAGTAATAGGAACTTCTAAATAAATATCTTCATCTACTCGCTCAAAGAAATCATGCTTAATCACATTAAATTCAATATAAATATCGCCATTAGGTCCCCCATTACTTCCGGCTTCTCCTTTACCACTAATACGTAGTTGATAGCCCGTATCAACACCCTCAGGAATGGTCACCACAATTTCTTTATTATTTCTTACTTTACCAGACCCACGACAAACATTGCATACTTCAGAAAAAGTTTTTCCTTTTCCGCCACATTCATCACAAACGGTTTGGGTTTGAAACATGCCAAATAAACTTCTTTGTTCACTGATAATTGAACCACGACCATTACATTTCTTACAAGTCTTTTCTTTAAAACCACCCACTCCATGGCATTTGCTACATTCCTCATTTAACTCAATATCTAAACTTTTTTTACAGCCAAAAACAGCTTCTTCAAAAGTTAAATTCATTTTTACCAAACGGTCACGGCCTTTAGTAGCACGATTCCCACTAGTTCTCGAACGTCCACCAAAACCAAAGTTAAAGGATCCCCCAAATAATTCATCTAAAATATCGCTTAAATCAACATCTTGGAAGCCTCCAAAACCTGAAGCCCCACCACCTTCAAAGGCTGCATGACCAAATTGATCATATTGGCTTCTTTTTTGTGGGTCCGATAAAACCGAATACGCTTCCCCTATTTCTTTAAATTTCTCCTCTGCATCGGCTTCTTTATTGACATCAGGGTGGTATTGTTTTGCTAATTTACGAAAAGCCCTTTTGATTTCTTCATCACTGGCACCTTTTGATACCCCTAATATTTCATAATAATCTCGTTTACTCGCCATAAAATCACTCCTCACTTAATTCTTTTAATTCTCGAACTAAATCTTCAAAATAGGTAAATGCTTCCTGTAAAGTTTCTTCACGTGTCATATCAACACCCGCAACTTTTAACGATTCAATCGGCGTTTTGGTACAACCGAGTCCTAAGAACTCTAGATAATGCTCACACGCATTTTCTTTTTGATTTAATATATCCATCGCAATTTTAATCGCTGCGGCATAAGCTGTTGCATATTGATACACATAAAACTTCATATAGAAATGGGGTATTCTTTCCCATTCATAACGAATTTCATCATCAATTGTAATGTTTTCACCAAAATATTCTTGATTCAACTTATAATACAAATCACTTAATAGTTCATGGGTTAAAACTTCGCCTTTTTGTTCTTTTTCATGAATTTGTAATTCAAAATCTGCAAACATGGTCTGACGATAAATCGTCGATTTAAAATCGCTAATTAAATCATCAATTAAGTACATCTTTTCTTCTTTACTCGTACTTTTTTCAATCAAATGCTTGCTTAATAAAATTTGATTCACTTGACTGGCTACTTCTGCAACAAAAATGGAATACCCATAATCTTGATAACTTTGATTTTTTATAGCATAGTAATAATGCATGGCATGCCCAAGTTCATGAGCCAAAGTGGACACATTATTTAAAGTACCATCAAAAGACAAGAGCACATAAGGGTGCACATTATAACAAGCCGTACAATAAGCCCCATTTCTTTTACCATCATTCGGTGGGTAATCAATCCAACCTTCATCAAACGCTTGAGTTAAATCTTTAATATAATTCTCCCCTAAAACATTCAAAGAATCCAAAATAACTTGTTTAGCGTCATTTTCACTATATGTTTTAGTAGGTATTTTAATACCACTTGCAAATGTATCATATAAATGAAGTTCTTCTACTCCTAAATTTTTCTTCTTAATTTTCCAAAACTTCGATAAAGGGGCAATATTCTTTTTTACAGTAGCAATTAAATTAAAGTAAACAGACTCCGGAATGTCATTTCCAAAAAGAGAAGAATGAAGAGTACTTTTGTAGCTACGAATAAGGGCTATTTTATTATTTTTAGCAACTTCACTTGCAAGAAGTGCTGCATAGGTATTCTTAAAATCACCATAAGTTGTAAATAATTTTAAAAAGGCATTTTTTCGAACTTCTCTATTAGGGCTTTCGATAAACTTACGATAACTTTTCTCGGTTAATTCCTCTTCTTCATCATTTTCATTTAAAATCGTTCCAAATTTCAAATCTGCATCCGTTAAATAAGAAAATACTTCATCAGGAACTCCCATTAACCCTGAAAACTGTGAAATTAACTGTTCTCTACTTTCATCTAAAATAAAAGGTTTCATTTTAAACAAATCTTTTAACATTCTTTCATAACTTTGAAGACCTTTTTCCTCTTTTAAAAAATTTTCTACCACTTCTTCAGTTGATTTTAAAATCTCTGGAACAATAAAAGATGTAGTTTCTCTATAACTTTCATACAATTTATAGGCTTTTTTATACAGAACTTGATACTTTACATTTGTAGTATCTTGATCATTTTGAATATGGGCATAGACATAGATTTGCTCTATTTTTTTATCTACTTCTGTATCCAATTCAAGTAAAGCAAGTAATTTTTTTGCACTTTCCATAATATGGCCTTTAAATAAAGCCAATTCTTTTAAACGACTCTCAACTTCTTCAAAGTCTTTTTTGTATTCCTTTTCACTTGCATACAAATCTTTTACATTCCATTTTAATTGCTCACTATATTCTTCTCTTTTTTTTGCCATAAGTATTCCTTTCAAAAACGTATGAAAAAGTTCTAGTTCCCTAGAACCTTCATTCCTTTATTATTTTTCTTCGTAATTTGCTTCTTCTACATTACTGTTCTTATTTGAATCAGCATTATCATTAGGGGCTTCAGTATTTCCAGCCGCCGCATTTTGTTGATAGACTTTCGTTGCTAAATCCATGGCTGATTTTTCTAATTCTTCAGTTTTCTTCTTAATATCTTCTAAATCACTACCTTTTAAAGCTTCTTTTAAGGCATTAATTTTTTCTTCGGCTTCAGTTTTTTCTTTTTCTTCTATTTTATCGCCTAAATCTTTAATTGCTTTTTCAGCTTGGAATACTAAAGAATCGGCATTATTTCTAATTTCTACTTCTTCTTTTCTCTTTTCATCCGCTTCTTTATTAGCTTCAGCTTCTTTTACCATCTTATCAATTTCTTCGTCGGTTAAACCAGTAGAAGATTGAATCGTAATTTTTTGTTCTTTATTCGTTCCTAAATCTTTGGCAGTAACATTTACGATACCATTGGCATCAATATCAAATTTAACTTCAATTTGAGGTACTCCTCTTGGTGCTGGTGGAATATCAGTAAGTTGGAAATTTCCTAAAGTCTTATTGTCCGCAGCCATTTGTCTTTCTCCTTGTAAAACATGGACATCTACAGCAGGTTGGTTATCTGCAGCCGTTGAGAACACTTGACTCTTACTTGTTGGAATGGTTGTATTTCTTGGAATTAACACAGTCATCACGCCACCTAATGTTTCAATACCTAAAGATAATGGTGTAACATCAAGTAAAACTAAATCTTCAACTTCTCCAGTTAACACGCCACCTTGAATGGCAGCACCCATCGCAACAACTTCATCTGGATTAACGCCTTTATTAGGTTCTTTTCCAAGTTCTTTCTTAACAAGTTCTTGAATATATGGAATACGTGTAGAACCACCAACCAAAATAACTTGATCAATTTGATTTTTATCTAATTTAGCATCTTTAAGAGCTTTATGAACAGGTTCTAATGTTGAATCAAATAAATCACGACATAAATCTTCAAATTTAGCCTTCGTTAAATTCACTTCTAAATGTACTGGTCCAGACTCATTTTGACTAATAAATGGTAGACTAATTTGTGTGCTACTCATGCCAGACAAATCTTTTTTTGCTTTTTCAGCAGCATCTTTAAGTCTTTGCATGGCCATTTTATCTTTACTTAAATCAATACTGTTTTCTTTCTTAAATTCATCTACTAAATAATCAATAACACGATTATCAAAGTCGTCGCCACCTAAACGGTTATTACCACTGGTTGCTTTTACTTCAAAAATACCATCTCCAAGTTCTAGTATAGAAACATCGAATGTTCCTCCACCTAAGTCATAAACCAAAATTGTTTGTAATTTATCTTGTTTATCAAGTCCATAAGCAAGCGCTGCAGCAGTTGGTTCATTAACAATACGTTCAACTTCTAACCCAGCAATTTTACCAGCATCTTTCGTTGCTTGTCTTTGTGCATCATTAAAATAAGCTGGTACTGTAATAACGGCTTTAGTAACCGTTTCTCCTAAGAAACTTTCCGCATCTTTTTTTAATTTCATTAATACTTCAGCACTAATTTGTTGAGGAGTATATTCTTTTCCATCAATATCAAACTTAAAATTCGTTCCCATCTCTCTTTTAGCAGATGAAACCGTATTTTTATTGGTTACTGCTTGTCTTTTGGCATTTTCACCGACAAGTCTTTCTCCATCTGGTTTAAAAGCCACTACACTTGGAGTTGTTCTGTTACCTTCACTATTAGCGATAACAACGGGTTTTCCTCCTTCTAAATAAGCAACACATGAATTGGTTGTTCCTAAATCTATTCCTATAATTTTACTCATTTTAAATCATCCTTTCTTCATTCAATGGCAATCTTTTTGCCCATTCATTTAATCTTTCACAATTTTTATCTATTTCAAGTTCAATTTCTTCTTTCGATTTTCTTTTTCCTGTCTCATCATAATAAGAAATAAATGCTTGAATTCGTGTATTAGGAAAAAGATCATTATAAGCATCCATAGTAAAATTTTCGGGTAGCTCTAAAAAATCATATCTTTCCTTAAACAAAACATACAAAATAGTATAATCAATTTCTGTCCAAACATCAAAATTCTTTTCTCTAACTTCTTTTATGATACATCTAGGATTTTGTTGGCACTCATTTAAAAAGCTTTTATCAACATTCAAATCTTCTTGAAACTCTACTTTATAATGTCCACTACAAGCTGCCTCTGTTTTATAACCTTTTTTATTCATTTCAGAAACAGCATAAGCAATTTTTTTATCACAACTAAAGGTATAAGGAGCTTCTTCATACACTGCATAAGTTTCTTTATCAATATAATAATTAGGGTCCATATTATTCACTTACCCTTACCATTGCTGCTCGAAGCAATTTATCTTTATACATATATCCTTTTTGTAAAACTTCCATGACTTGATCCTTTGGAATGCCTTCTTCTTTACTCGTTAAAACAGCTTCCATAAAGTTCGGGTCAAACTCTTTGCCTAAGCACTCAATTTCTTTAACTTCTTTAGCGTTTAAAACATTGACAAAATTGGTATAAATCATTTTAAAACCACTTAAGAATTTAGAAAGTTCGTCAGTTAAATCATTATCATCTAATTTAATCGCTCTTTCAAAATTATCTAAGACGGGTAAAATCTCTTTTGCAAACTCTTCGCCATCATATTTTCTAAGTTTAGAAATGGTTTCTTCATACCTTCGACTCATATTTTGTATCTCCGCATTTAATCGTAAGACACGTTCATGAAGAGTTTTATTTTCTTCTTTTATTTTTTCTATTTCTTGATTTGATTTATTTTTTTTAGGCTTCTTAACCTCTTTTACTTTTACTTGTTCTTCTTTTATCGCTTCATTCACTTATTTTCCTCCTCACCATTTAATTCCTTTTGTAAGTATGACAATAGTCCAACCACTCGGTCATACTCCATTCTTTTAGGTCCGATAATCGCAATAGTTCCTTCTTCACCATTCAGTTTATATTTACTTTTTATAATCGTAACATTTGGGTCAAACTCAGTTTCATTACCAATATAAATTTTAATATCTTCACTATCACTGGCTTCTTCAATTCTTCTTATAAGAGCCTTATCTTCAAATTTACTGGCCAGTCTTTTAATCTCCATCGCATCATTATATTCGGGTTCATCAAAAATTTTAGTTTTTCCACCAAAATAAACATTCTGACTATTATTTAAAAAATCTTGAAACGCATCCGCAAAGATATTATAAATCGCTTCATATTGTTTCATTTGTTTACTAATAATCGGTTTGATTTCGAATTCCAAACGTTCGGAAACCTCATCAATTGGTGTTCCAACAAGTCGTTTATTAATCATTTCACTTGTTTTCACAATTTCCGCTATTTCTTTTTGATCTTCTACAAAAAACTGTTTATTTTTCATAATACCTTTATCTGTGCAAACCATAGCAATAATTTTATTGCTTTCTCCAAGAGGAATAATTTCTACTTTTTGTAAAGTATTTTCTTTTGAACTTTTTCCTAAAATAACACTTGTATAATTAGTAAGTTCACTTATAATTTCAACGGTTTTATTAATCGAATCATTGAGTTGCAATTCTTTATTATGAAAAATAGTTTGCAGTTTTAATACATCTTCTCCCGTTAATTCTTTTGGTTTCATTAAATATTGCACATAATATTTATAACCTTTTTCACTAGGTACTCTTCCCGAAGAAATATGATTTTTTTCGAGCAACCCTAGATTTTCTAATTCACCCATTTCATTACGAATCGTTGCACTGGAACATTTAAAGCGTTTGCATAAAGACTTAGAACCAATTGGTTTGGCCGTTTTAATATAGGCTTCAACAATAGCTTTTAAAATATTCTCTTGCCTTTCTCCCATACGATCACCTCGGATTTAGCACTCTTTTTAAACAAATGCTAATACCATTATAATAGTATGCTTAGCACTTGTCAATATATGAGTGCTAATTTCATAAAAAAAGAAAAGTTCACTTTTCTAAATACAATCTATTTTTAATGAATTAAAAGCCATGACCACCGCCACCGCCTCCTCCAAATCCTCCTCCAGAAGAGAAACCTCCACCAAAGCCAGATCCAGAGGAATTTGAAGATTGAACACGTGCTGCGGTAATAGCTGAAGTATTTGCATTCATTGTAGAATGAACCATATCATTAATAGAACGAAACATGTAAAAGTCATAATATGAAATAGAATAACCATCTAAAGTAGCATTAGGATTCAATTCTTGCATTTTAACATCCATAACTTTAGAAACTTTCTCTGCAATGCCAAACACAGTTGCATAAACCATATAACGCTCCCATAATATAAATTCTGGCAATTCCTTCGTATTAAACGTACCAAAATCTTCTAAAAACTTTTTAAAAGCTTTCCATTTTCGATAATGTTCAATTCCTTTTTTAGTTTTTTTAGTAAAAACAAGCGTATAAATAAAAAAGATAAAACCAAAAAACAGACTAATAAAGGGATAAACAGAAATCACTACATTTGTAAACGCAAAAACAAGAATTAAAATACTCAACATCAAAAATACAGCACCAATAACTTTAGGAGCAATAGCATCTTCAAAAAAATGTTCACGTTTGCCATCCGCTATAACCTTATTTTTCCATGCTGTATAACTCGAACAAAACAAATCCATTGTTTTTTCTCCCTTAGCATAGGCTTGTAATTCAATCGTGGTAAAAGTCGTTTGATTGCCTACTTTATTAAACAAAAAATCAACCAAATATTTTTCTGTTTCGTTTAAATGGGTTGTTTCTCCAATTAAAGTAAAAACATAATCCTTTTTCTTCTTTTGACTTTCCATCGCTTCAAACTTAATAACCTTTTTATAAACCAAATTTAAAATAGAAGCACTAAGAGCATTAGGGGTAATGGATTTATTCATTAAATAATCCACCACTTCTACATTATAATCATCAATAAATTCCCGATTGTACTGAAGATTAAAAAGACTCTCATATTCCTTATCGTATTTAAGATAAACGATTATCCAAATAATAATTAAAAGAATAATATAAAATATACTCGAAAATTTAATAAAATTAAAAATAAACTTAATTTTTGACCGATAACGATTCGCTTCCTCCGCTCTTTTTGTTTCCACTTCAATAATTTTATCTAACGCCTTTTGGTGACTTTTCTTAGTAACAAGAGAAGAATTTAATAAAGAGGAACTAAATGTGGTTCTTAAATCTACTGCACTTCTTTTATCTAAAGAATCAATCGAAGCAACTATCTTTTGATTCCCTTCTTTTTTGATTTCTCCAGCCACATCACCATGGGCCCACACTCTAAATAAATCACTAGAATCTTCAAAAGGTAAAGAAACTTCTATTTTCAAATCGTGAATAGAATCTAAAAAGCCATCTCCTATAAACGTCCAATAAAGTTCAGAAACATCTTCATGCATAACTAAAGCATCTTTTACTTTATAAGTCAAACGAAAAGCAACTTTTTCTCTATTCGAACCATAATACATTTTATAACTGTACCCATTTTTATTATCTAAAAAACTTTTTTCATAACGATAATTTATACTAGAATTGTTTTTTAAAACATCAAAATCTGTATCATGAAGGGTATCAAAAGTAACCGTTGAAACCTTTTTAGCCGCCACTTCAATTTCTTCAATATCCCGAGCATTATATAAAACATTATTAGCAAAATCATCTCCATCTAAGCGATCATTTCTATAAACTAAATCCCGAGTGTAACCATTAAACGTTCCATCTAAAACAATAAGCTCTTTAACTAAAAGATCACCATCATTTAAAACCGTTGCCTCCACATAAAAATGTTCAATTTCATAATCCACCTTGCTAGCTCTACAAAGACAAGGAACACACAAAACCAAACAAATAATGAGTACCCATATTTTTTTCATAACCCACTCCTTAAAAAGAAAAATTTAAGCCGAAGCTTAAAATTTAACTTGTACATTTTCTCTCTCTTTTTCTTGAGCCTCAAAAAAAGCTTCTCTTTTAAAGTTAAATAAAGATGCAACAATATTAGTAGGAATCACTTCAATTTTATTATTATAAGTTAAAACTGTATCATTATAAAATTGACGACTACTAGCAATTTTTTCTTCTGTTTGTCTAAGCTCTGTTTGCAACTCTATAAAATTGGTATTGGCTTTTAATTCAGGATAACTTTCAGTTAAAGCAAATAACTTTGTAATGGCTTTCATTAATTCTCCATCCGCTTCCATCTCCGTATCAGGGGTAGTAGCACTTAAAAATGTATTTCTAGCTTTAATAACATTTTCTAGTGTTTCACTCTCATGTTTCGCATAGCCTTTAACCGTTTCAACCAGATTAGGAATCAAATCAAACCTTCTTTTTAATTGAACATCAATTTGGGCCCATTGATCCTTTACTCGATTTCTTAAAACTACTAAACGGTTATAACTTGTAACAACAAAAAGAATAACAACAATCAAGATTCCAAGAACAATCCATAACCATATTGGCATAACAACGACCTCCTCCTTATAATTATAATAACATAACTTCTAAAAATGCACAATTACACATAAAATAAATTGGTGAAAAATATGAATTTCTTTACAGGTTTTTTAATTGGTGTTGTAAGTCTTATCCCAGGAATTAGTGGTGGAACTATTTTAGTTTTAATGAAAAAATTTGAATTTTTAACAGAGGTCATTTCAAACTTTCGAACAAAAAAAAATAAAATAATCCTCTTTTCGGTCATTATAGGAATCTTTCTAGGGGCCATTACATTTTCTAGAATCATTGAATTATTATTTTATTTCATTCCAAATGAAACCCTTATTTTCTTTAGTGGTCTCGTTTTATTTCAAGTTCCCTATTTAATAAAAGAAAACAAAATTAAACTTCAAAAAAATTATTTTCTTCTTGGCTTAATCATTATTTTTGCCTTAAATTTTATTCCTGTCGAGTCCTCAAAAGTCATGACAGAATTTCCAAAACTAAATCTCATTTTTTTAATTCTTTTTATGTTTAGTGGAGCAATTGATGGCTTCTTTACCATTATCCCGGGTATTTCAGGATCTCTCATTATGATGATATTAGGGCCTTACTACTTATACAAATCATTCCTTGCCCATTTAACCCTTCAAACCTTCTATTTTATTATTCCTTTACTCTTCTATTTTATTGGAGACCTTCTAGGCTTCTATTTTGGAAGTAAAGTTTCTCATCACTTCTTAAAAAAAGCTCCGAACGCTTTCATGAATCTTATCTTAGGAATGGTCATTGGAAGCATTATCGTTTTAATTCCGTCTCCAATTTTTAAAACCCTTCCTCTTTTAAAATACAGTCTAGCTTTAACATTAAGTTATTTAAGCATTTATCTTTTAAACAAAGTCAGCTAACTTAAATTTTTCTTTACGACAATAACAGGACGTATGCCCTTTTGATTTGTAGCCAAATCACGTCCATTTGCTGTTTTTATATAACTTAAACTATTTAAATGTTCCCCTTCAACATACCAAATATTTTTCTCTCCCGTTAAAGATTGTATAACACCCGCTTCGCTTACTAAAGGCAGACGAATAAACAATTCATAAAGATTATTTGCTCCAGAATAATCTTTTAATCCATCTCCAAAACTTAATAAATTTAAATAGCCCACTCTTTCAGCTTTTTTTAAAGTAGAATTATCATTATACCAAGAATTCAAAACATGTCTTACCACACTATTTCCATAATTATAATAACGATAATTAGTAAGGCTTCCATAGCCACAATAAGAAGTATTCGCAGAAGTTAATGAAGCATTAAAATTCAAACACATTTGAATCATTCCAGTAAGAGAATTTAAAGCTATCATCGGTATTTCTTTATTAGGTGTCTGTTCTTTGATTTGTAAAAAAGCTCTTTCAATTTCAGCCCGAGTAAAAATCCGATTCAAAATAAGTTTTACCTCACCTCGTTCACGATTATCTTCAAGTACTTGCCAAGTTTCATAAGCATATGAGACCTCTTCACCCACAGTGTAATTGCGATTCTCAATAAAAATAGGATTAAATTCACCTAGTGTATCTAAATATTCCTGTGTCTCTTTTTTAACATCATTTAACAAAATTCTATTTTCTGAATAATCCATAGCAATTGAAAATAAAAGTGCCAAAAAAACTAAAAAGAAAGAATAAATTAAAGAAATTGCAATAAAACCATCTTTTTTCTTCATAAGCCACCTCGTTTATTCTTACTTCTATTATATATTAATATCCCTTTAGATACAAGAACTAACTAATTTTGAATTTTAAGCATTTGATTTAAAAACTGTTTACTCTGTAAATAAAGCCCTGTATATTTTTCATAATAACGATTAAGAAAAAAATTAATCTCTCTAGCCACTTCCTCACTAATACTAATTTTACTAATTGAAAAGACATCAACATAATAATACATACGAATGAGTTTAATTGTTTTTTGACTGACGACTATTTGATTTCGATAACACTTCTTACAAACATAACCACCACTGTCCGCATCAATAGTCACAATATTATTTTTACTTCCACATAGAACACACCCTTCTAAATAAAGTTGCACCCCTAAAAAATCCAAATATTTGATTTCTAAAATATTGGTTAAAATTAAAGGGTTCATTCCTTGTTCCATTTTATTTAAAACTTGAATAAGTAAATCGTAAACGGATTCATTCATAAAATGTTTATACACTTGTGTACTTAATTCGCTTAAATAACTCAAATAACTAATAGTAAGAATATCGCTTTTAATCTTTTTAAAAGAATCAATCACATCCACTTCTTTAAGAATGGATAATTTATCCTCTTTATAATAAAGATAAAAAAAACCATAAGTAAATTTCATGGTAAGAGGACGTAAACGACTCTTAATAGATTTGACTCCTTTTCCCATCACACTTATGATTCCTAATTCTTTCGTAAAAATTTGCATCACTTTTGACGTTTCGCCATAAGGCGTCTCGTTAATAATTATTCCTTCAACTTTCTTGATCACTATCTTCACGCTTCACTTTCACATAAGCTAAATAATCTTCAACCTTTCCTGTCTTTTTAAAAACCGTCCATAACTCTTTTTTATTCATAATCTTTGCCTCATTTCTTCTTTCTAAGAATATAATGAGCAAATTTTAAACTTTTTATTCAAATTCATTAAAACCAAGTTCTTGAAGCATTTTTTCTTTCTCTCTCCATTTTTTAATCGTTTTAACATAAAGCTCCAAATAAACCTTTTTCCCTAACAATTTTTCAATATCTTTACGTGCTTCGGTCCCAACCATTTTAAGCCGTTCTCCTTTTTTACCAATCACAATTTTTTTAATTGAATCGCGATCAACAATAATATCCACCATCACCTTGACAAGAGTTTCCTGTTCTTCATATTTTGTTGTAACACAGGTAATACTATGCGGAACTTCTTCTATTGTAGAATTTAGAATCTTTTCTCTTACAAATTCACTAATCATAAAGGAAACACTATTGCTCGTATACAACTCTTCATCAAAATATTTTACATCATCCCTTAAATATTTTTTAATCACTTTAACTAAAACGTTTAAATTATCTTTTTTAAGCCCACTCACTGGAACAATATCCGCAAAAGGAAATAAATCTTTATAATTATCAATCACTTTGATGAGCATTTTATCTTCAATTTTATCAATTTTATTTAAAATTAAAAGAACGGGAGAGGTTGTGTTTTTAAGGGCATTTAAAATACTTTGGTCAGTGGGACCAAACGGAGAAGAGGCATCCACGATAAACAAAACCGCGTCGACTTCTTGCATCAGAGCATAGCTTTGTTTATTTAAAATTTTACCCAATTTACTTTTAGGTTTATGAATGCCTGGAGTATCGACAAAAACAATTTGAACGCCCTCTTCATTATAAATACCTTGAATAATATTTCTGGTCGTTCCCGCTTTATCCGATATAATCGCCACATGTTCATTAATTAACGCGTTTAAAAGCGTTGACTTTCCAACATTCGGTCTTCCAATTAAACTAACAAATCCACTTCGCATAAAACACCTCTCTAAATTCCTAAAAATTTCACAAAATAAGGTTCAAAAACCATTAAAAAAATAATAAAAGCTACAATAGACATCACAAAACTTGCGGCACTTCCACAATCCTTTGCTATTTTAGCCAAACGATGATATTCTAAAGTAACTAAATCCACATTGGCTTCGATAGCGGTATTTAAGAGTTCTAAACTTAAAATAGAGCCTAAAGCAATAAATAAAATAGCCCATTCACTTAATTTAATTCTAAAAAAAAGACCTAAAAGAATGGATAAAAAGGATAAAAGACCATGAAGCCACAAACTTTGTTCATAACGATAAGCATAATAAAGACCATCTAAAGAACATTTTATGCTTCTAAAAATTCTTTTAATTCCTTTTTCTTTAAGCTTCTCTCTTGATATTTGCTGCATTTAAAATTACCTCCTGTTTTGAAAACATTTCTTTTTCTTCTTCTTCAGTTTGATGATCATACCCAAGTAAATGTAAAAGACCATGCACCACCAAAAACGATAACTCTCTTTTCTCTGAATGACCATATTCTAAAGCTTGTTCTTTCATTCGAGGAATACAAATATAAATATCCCCTAAAAAACGAAAATCATAAGAAACATCTATAGAGTCTTCAAAAGCAAAAGAAATAACATCCGTTACGCGATCCACTCCACGATATTCTCGGTTGATTTTTTGAATTTTAGCTTCATCGACAAAAATAACCGAAAAGACAGCATTTTCTATTTTTTCCACCTCTAGCGTCAAATCAATAACCTGATTTAAATAATCATAGTCTTGATCGTAACCATAAATATTTTCAATTTCTATAGCCAATTAAACCACCCTAAACCTATCACCTTAGCAAAATAAAGAAGAGATAAAAGAAATAAAACCACACAAATCACATTATAAAAAAGGTCACTTTGTAAAAAACGAGGCAAATGTTTTTTAATAGCACTTAAACCAATAAAGAGCATAAAACCTAGCACACTACCAATAACATTTAAAAAAACATCATCGATATCTAAAGATCTTCCAATTTGAAGCTGCACGAGTTCTACCGTCAAACTTGTTATACAACTAATAAAAAGAATATGAGAAATCTTACTAGCCTTCACATAGCTTGAAACAAAGTAGCCAAAAGGAACAAAAATTAAAATATTCCCGACAACATTAAACATAAACAATTTACTACCAATCTTATAGCGAAAAATTTCAGTAAATGGCACCAAATTAAGACCACTAGCGGTATTCATTTCTGTACTGGTTAAAAGTTGGAAAAGAAGTAATGCATAAACGACAAAAATTAAATTCCAAAACTCTTTATAAAACACAAATCTCTCATGATTAATACGTATATAAGAAACACGTATGGCAACAATCACCACCAAAAAGATGACCATCATCGGCCAGACACTTTTTATGGCATCACTTAGAGTATCTACAATCATGACTATCCCTCTTCTTCTGTTACGAAATATTCCTCCCCTTTTCCAATATTTTCTAAAACGGAATAAAATATTTCTACATCTATTGTACTATTATTTATACTTTTTTTCAAAACTTTTCTTGTCATAATTTTTTCATTCTCTTTTAATTTCATTTGTACATTCAAATCCGCTTTCTCTAAAGCAATGGAAACCCCTTCCTCAAGTGTTAAACGTCGCTCATGATTTAAAACTTCATATTCGGTCATTTTAATAAGAGCAAAATCAAAAAAACGAAACCATTCTTTTTCTTCTGTGACATAATTTTGAAGCCGAGGTTTAAATATTTTATAATTTCCACTTTTCATGCCTATCCCTAAATTATACCTTTTTTTACCTGTCTTTTCTTTTTCTTGATACTGAACGGGTAAACTAACATTCGTTTGATACCAAACTTCCGCTAAAATTTCCCCTTCCGCACACACATTATTTTTCACTTCTTCATTGAATTTAATCTCCCCACTGATTAATACCTCGCCCGCTTCAACATATTTTCCTTTTTGAACCAATGCTTCACCATGACTCACTTTAACTTGATCCACAATCCCGCTTTTTGAAGCCACAATATGACAAAATCCTTTGGGGTCTTTAGGCTGATTAATAATTCTTTCTTCTACTCGAACAATATATTTCATCCCAACATTTTCAATTTCCAACCATTCCAATTGATCTTTATATTGATTTAAAACTTCTTTTTTGATGGCATTCAAGGCCTCATAATTTTTTCTTAAGCTAAAACTTTTAATCCCTTTTTCTTCTAATTCTTTAGTCACTAAATTTCGAATTTCTTTATTTTCATGAATCACAGTGACACTAACAATCACTTGACTAAAAAAATTAACCAGAATTAAAAAGAAGAGCACACTAAGAACTTTTAAAGGCGTTAAAACACGTTTTAAATGAAACAGACCACTGTCATCAATATAATAAAACTTCGAAGTAACAATCGTTTTCTTTACTTTTTTAAAATCGTTAATATCAATTTTTAGATACAAATAAGAATCTCTTTCTTGAACATCATAAACATTGATTCTATTTTTATAAAACTTCATTAAAATTTTATTTTTATGAATGACTTTTGCTCGAATATAAATATAATGTTTCATCGAACAAACCCCACATTCAAAACGTCTCCTTCAATCAAAATTTCTCGTTTCTCTAAAGCTTTCACCACAAAATGATTTCCAGTTAAATTTAAAGAAAACGAAGGCATTTGTAAGACAATTTCTTCACTCGTTAATTTCACAATATCAATATAACCAAAAACATGTATACAATTTTTATAAAAATCGACATAATAATCATTATCAATTAAAAAATTTTTCATTGTTTTATAAAGATGCATAGAATCACCTATATAACTATATGTTTTTAAAAAAGAAAAAACATCTAAAATTAGATGTTTGAAAGTCTCTTTCTTACTTTTTTTGAAACCTCACTCATGTCCACTTGAGAAGCAATAGACTGTAAAGCTTTCATAATTGCTCCCATATCTTTAATTCCTGATGGCTTAAGCGTATCAAAAACGTCATCAATAGCTTTATCAATCTCTTCTTCACTTAATGCTTCTGGCAAATAACGATTTAATATTTCAATTTCTTGATTTAAAGTTTCAATTTCTTCTTTTTTATCAAATTTTTCAAATTCTACAATAGAATCACGACGCATTTTAATTTGTTTTTTTATTACAGCAAGAACTTCCTCATCGGTTAAATCATCCTTCTTATTAATTTTTTCTAACTGTAAAGCACTCTTTACCATTCTAAGAACCGATAAAACTAACTTTTCTTGATTTTTTAAAGCTTCTTTTAAATCTTCTCCAATTTGATTAAACATGATTCTCACCTTTTAATAACTTCTATGCTTTCTAGCATTTCTTATCATTTCTTTTTTAGCTTCTCTTCTTTTTACTCCTGGTTTCTCATAATGTTTCTTTTTCTTAAGTTCAGAAGGGACACCACTTCTAGCTACTTTTACTTTCCAAGTTTTCATAGCCTTTTCTAAGTTACCATTAACCTCAACTTTTGTCATACAATCCCTCCTTTCACAAAACTACCTAGATTATAGCACCAAAATGAAAGTTTATCAATAAATTGCCGACATTTTTTAACAAATTATAACTCGATTTTATAACTATAAATTTCTTGTCCTTCATAGAAAAGTTTTTTTTCCAATTGTCCTCCATTTTTTAAAATCGTTTGATGAGAAGGAGCATTTTCTTTTTCGACGGATAAATATATCTTTTTATAACCACAACTTTTAGCATATTGAAGCAATAATTTTAACATTTCAGTCGCATATCCTTTTCTTCGTTCACTAGGTCTCACACTATAGCCACAGTTACCTAAATATTTTAAAACTCCCTTTAACTCATGACGAAAATCAATCATTCCAATTATTTTTTGATCACTCTCCCGTAGAGCAAAGAAAGTATCGGTAACCACCCAATTAGGATCTACTGTCTCAGCCTTTTTATTACGCGTAATTCTCTCTAACCACTCTTCATAGGACTTCATTTTATCAAGCATTTCGCTTCCATTAATGACAAACTCATTAGAATTAAAATGTTCTTGACGGTACTCTAAAGCTTTTTCTTTTAATTGTAATGTCGGGTTCACCAATTTTATATTCATATTAAGATTCCTCACTTTTCTACTATTCTTATTGTTATTTTTAAAAATTCAAACAACTCTAATCTAATAATTCTTCGAGTTCTTCCTTAGTAAAATATTTAAGTAAATCATCTTCTTTTTTAGGTATTTCAAGAGCAAAAGGAACCGCTTCACGCATTATTACTTGTTTAATTGTCATGTTAATTAGTCCACTCATACTAATACCTAATTTTTGAAGTATAGGGGTTATTTTTTCTTTATCTTCACTGTCAATTTGAACACTGATAGCGGTTGTTAAATTAGCCATAAAATCCTCTCTCTTTCTATTCACAATTTTTAAACAATTTCACATTTATTTACAAAAAAAAGACGTAATACGTCAAAATTTATAACAAGCAAGTTCTATACCATTTGAGTCACAAATTCTTGCATCCACTTCATTTAAATACAAAACCTGAAAATCAGGATTTTCTAAAGTATAACCGGCCTCATCCATCCAATTAAATTCGTTTATCATCGCCTTTTTTACTTCTATATTATTACTATCATCAATTAATTTACAATATATTCGAATCCAGTTTGTTCCATCATAAGCAACGATACAAACCTGATTATTTAATTCAATTTCTTTGGAAACATTTTTTTGTTTATTGGTTAAAACATAAATTTTATTATCAAACAATATAGGGTCTCCAAAAGGCCTTAAATTAGGTCCCCCCCCTGCTTTTATAGTGGCCACATAATTTACTTGTGTTTTTACTTTTAAAAATTCAAAAGTTTCTTCCATTTTTCCCTCTTAATTAAACAGTCATTAACTCAGTTTCTTTTTCTTTTAATTTTTCATCAACAATTTTATTATATTTATTAATCGTTTCTTGTACATCATCTAACATTCTTTTTTGTTCGTCTTCCGTATATTCTCCATTTTTAATTGAATTATTCTCATCTTGTCTTATATTTCTTAAAGCCACTCTTGCTTCCTCACACACTTCTTTTGCTTGTTTTACATATTCACGTCTTCTCTCTTCAGTAAGTTCAGGTATCGTTAATATAATAATTTCACCATTATTTGTTGGTGTAATACCAATATTAGCTTCATTAATGGCTCTTTCAATATCTTTTAAAGTACTCCTGTCAAATGGTTTAATCATTAATTGTCTAGCCTCAGGCACCGTAACATTAGCTAAGCTTTGAATAGGTGACAAGCTTCCGTAATAATTCACCATGATTCCATTTAACATCGCTGGATTCGCTCTTCCAGCTCTAATATTAATTAATTTACTTTCTAAAGACTCAATCGCTTTAGTCATTTTCTGTTCTATATTCATACATTCTCCCTATCTCATTCTATTATAAAATATCTTATTTTTTTTGTAAATATTCTTTAATCGCCACATCTAAATTACTTTTTAACAAATTCTTTTTATAATCCGTAAAATAATCTTCTGGATTCACCTTACCTTTAATGGTTTTCACTTCATCTAAAAAGTAACTCACTTGCCCATTAATAATAATCATAATGCTAGGAGCATACAAATCGCCTTTGCCATTATCATCATAGCTAATGTAATCATTCAATTTAGAAACAATACTATTGTAAGTCATATTTTTAAGACTTCGATCTCTTTTAAAATCATAATAATAAACTTCTTGAAGTTGATTTTCTAAAGCCACTTCATTTAAATATTCCGCATAATAATGACACCAAATATTTGAAGAAAAACAATTCAAAATAACGCCAGATTTTCCATTTAAAACATCTAAAACTTCTCCATCATTCACATATTTATAAACATTATTCCGATGAATATCTTTATATTCATTACTAAAACGAATATTATCACTCACCTCTAAATGATAATCTTTTTTACCTAGAATTATAAATAAATAAATCATTAAAAGGAAACAAATTAACTTAAAAACATTCTTTTTTTTCATAACCATCACTCAACCCAATTATACCAACTCTAAAAAAGAAAAAAAAGACTAAACGTCTTAATTTCCTTTTACTTGACTCATAACTTCTTCAGCAAAGTTATCACTTCTATGTTCCATACCTTCGCCAACTTCATAACGAATCATGGTATTTATAGAACAATTATGTTTAGAAACATATTCTCCAACACTTATATCTCCATCTTTAATAAAAGCTTGTTCAACCAAACAAATTTCTTTATAAAATTTCTTTAATCTTCCTTCAACCATCTTTTCAGCAATATCAGCGGGCTTTCCTTCATTCATAGATTGTTCTTTTAAAACTTCCCTTTCACGAGCAACGACATCTTCTGGAACATCACTAATCTGAACATAATCAGGCTTCATCGCTGCGGCTTGCATTGCTACATCTTTAGCAACACCTTCATCCGTTCCTGATAAAACAGTCAACACGGCTATTTTTCCTCCTAAATGAAGATAAGAACCAAAAACTTCACTTTCATTTTTAGTAACAACTTCTAAACGTCTTAAAGAAAGTTTCTCACCAATCTTCGCTGTCTTACTAACGATTAAATCTTCAATTGTACCTTCCTCTAATTGAATTTTTAATGCACTTTCTAAATCTTGTACATCACTTTTTAATACAGTTGAACCAATGGTTTGAATCATTTCGGTAAACTCTTCATTTTTACTCACAAAATCCGTTTCACTATTTACTTCTAAAATAACGGCTTTATTTCCTTCAACAAAAACTTGTGCAAGGCCTTCAGCGGCAATACGACCACTCTTTTTTTCAGCTTTAGCAATACCATTTTCTCTTAAATAATCCATGGCTTTATCTAAATCCCCATCACAAGCATTTAACGCTTTTTTACAATCCATCATTCCAGCGCCACTTGCTTCACGTAAATCTCTTACTAAACTTGCTGTAATTTCCATATTTAATTATCCTTTCTTTATTTTAATTGACTAATAATTTCTTCTTTTTTCATTGTAGAATAACCCTTAACACCTTGTTCACGAGCTATATTTTTAAGTTCAGATAAATTTAAACTTTCATAATCTTTTTCTTTAGAAGTATTTTCTTGTTCTTTACGAACCTTTTTTTCTCCATTTTCTTCTTTAGTAGGTTTAACAGATATATCAGTTGGCATAGAAGTCACAGATTTGCTCTTATCATCTTCGGTTACATAATCAACCATTTCAAGTCCTCTTGACTCACAAATCGCATTGTTTAAAACACCAATCACGACTTTTACAGCTCGAACTGCATCATCATTTGCTGGAATCGGATAGTCAACATCATCTGGATCACAATTCGTATCCACTATACCAAAAACAGGTATATTTAATTTTCTAGCTTCTCTTATTGCATTAATTTCTTTTTTAGGATCCACAATAATAATCGCTTGTGGTAATTTATTCATTTCTCTTATACCACATAACACACGGTTTAATTTATCATATTCCTTCTTTAAACCAATAACTTCTTTTTTCGGTAAAACTTCGAAAACACCATTTGTTTCCATTGCTTCAATTTCTTCAAGACGTTTTACTCTTCTTCTAATCGTTCTAAAATTTGTTAAAGTTCCACCAAGCCATCTTTCACAAACATAGTAACTATTACTACGAATCGCTTCTTCACTACATACTTCACTGGCTTGCTTTTTAGTCCCTACAAATAAGAAAGTACCTCCATTATCTGCAATAGACTTAACTTCGGCATACGCCTCTTCTAATTTTTCTACTGTTTTTTGTAAATCAATAATATGTATTTCATCTCTTGCTGCAAAAATATATTGCTTCATTTTTGGATTCCATCTTTTGGTTTGATGTCCAAAATGAACTCCTGCTTCTAATAAATATCCCATAGAAACAACGGCCATAAATCATTTCTCCCTTCGTTATACATCTGTAAAAGATCTTCTTAAACCTATCACCTCTTCGGCACTCGATAACTTTAATCCCTTTCACATGTTTATTTGCTAATTTTTTAGCCACTTGTATTTTAGCAAAAAAAAGACTTGCGAGCAAGCCTTTTTATAAAACTTTCCCTTTAATTAAAGCGAATCTTTAATTTCTTTCAAAATATTTAAAGCTTTAATTGGAGTAATCGCCTCAATATCCAACTTTTTTAAATCTTTAAGAATGGGTTCAATACTCTTTTTTTCCTCCTTTTCAATAACTCGAATCGTAAGACCATGATTTTTAAAAACTTTTAAATAGGCCTCTAAACTTCTTACTGGAAAACCACATTTTATAGTTTCTTTACAAAAAGGTGTTCGTTTTAAAACCATAAACTGGTTAATACGATCTGCATCCTCTCCTAAAAAAATATAAAAATTCCCACTTCGAAACAAATAATAAGTGTCTTTATCTCTCTCTTTTAAATTTTGATATTGATCATAAAGTAAGCTCATCTTCATTCTTTCCTTTCCATTCTTTTACATAAAGTTGGTCAAACAAAGCATCTAAATTTTTAACACTCGTATAAGCATGATACCTTAAAGCATTTCCTCGCCAAGACTTATAAGCAAGTTCGATATCTTTATAACTCATTTTCCCTTCTTCCATTAATTTTTTATACTTTTTAAGTCGCCGTCTTTCTCTTGTAATGGTTTTTGGTACTAATCGTTTTAAAACTTTCCCACTTTCTGTTAAATTATATTTAATTTTAAAAAAAGTAAAACCATGTCTTAATTTAACAATTTGTGTTTTTTTCTGATTAATAAACAATCCTAATTCTTTAGATAATTCATCCACTTCTTTTAATAATTGTTTTAATACCTCTTTATCCTTATGAATTACGTAAACATCATCCATATACCTTCCATAATATTTCATGCCCTTAACAATTTTACAATAATTATCAATTCTTGTTGGATAATAAATACCACATATTTGAGAAATTTGACTTCCAATTCCTACTGACTTTTCCATCATTTTTTCTCCAACTAATAAACTTCGGTCAATTTTTGAATGTTCCAAAGAATTATAGAGCTTATTTAGACAGTTTTTATATTCTTCATCAGATAAATAAGACACATCAATAGAAAAGGTCTTAAGAAGCTGCTTCACAAATGTCATAAATTCAGGAGAATCAATCTTCTTTTCTAAAAGCTCCGCCAATTTATCATGTCGAATATTATCAAAAAATTTACTATAATCAATTAGTAAAACATAGCCCTCATTACTTCCATTTTTTCGATAAAAACGATGCAAATGTGTCTCCAATCGTTTTCTAGAAAAGTCAATCCCTTTATTTTTAAGACTCGCTCCATTATCATAAATCAAATAATTTTGAAGTCTAGGAATCAAAATATTATCACATAAACTCCTTTGAACAACTCGATCAGTAATATGCATAGATTTCACATATCTTGTTTTACCTCTTTCATTTAAAGTAAACTCATAAAAGGCTCTTTGTCTATAGGTCCCATCTCTTAAACTCGTTCTTAGTAAGTAAGTATTTCGAAGTAAATTGGCTTCATAATTTTGTACAGATTCTTTCCATATACTTTCCTTTTTAGTTTGATTAAAAGCTTCAATCAATTGATTGGCATCACTTAAAATTTTCATTTCTTTATTCATAATCTTTCACCTTTTATTAAAACTTTTGAGTAGAAAAGAGGCAAAGTCAAGATATGAGGTGTTGAATTAAGATTTCATTTGCGTGGAAAAAGAAATCTTAATTCACCATCTATTCTACTTAAAACTCTTAATTTATTAAGTTAATTTTGTCTTTAGTTACCTTAGACGTATCTAGTAACATCAAAATTTATTTTTACCTTTCGGATGGATAAAATTTCCTTCCATATTTTCATATCGACTCGTAGTCTTACTATCTATGAACATATCGAATCAGGGGGGCGAACACCATTCGCGTTGGACGCGCCATTCCAGTTGTTGTTGGAATCACCGTTACTGTTGACATTAGCAAACCTAGTCGCACCAGAGACAAAGCAATATTACAAATTTTACCCATAATTTATCTAATATAACAATCCATTTTATTATTTTGTAAACAGTTCCTAAACGTATTTAGAAAAACATCAAAATTTATTTTTACCTTTCGGACGGATAAAATTTCCTTCCATATTTTCATATCGACTCGTAGTCTTACTATCTATGAACATATCGAATCAGGGGGCGAACACCATTCGCGTTGGTCGCGCTCCAGTTGTTATTGGAATCACCCCAACCGCCTATATTAGCAAACTGAGTCGCACCAGAGAACACTAAGCTATACAAGCTTTACCCAACATCTATAAAAAAACTAATATATCTTCCATCAATTTTGTTTTTAGTTACCCTAGACGTATCTAGTAACATCAAAATTTATTTTTACCTTTCGGATGGATAAAATTTCCTTCCATATTTTCATATCGACTCGTAGTCTTACTATCTATGAACATATCGAATCAGGGGGGGGCGAACACCATTCGCGTTGGACGCGTTCCAGCCATTGTTGGAATTGCCGTTATCGCTGACATTAGCAAACCTAGTCGCACCAGAGACAACCAAGATTACAAATTTTATCCAATATTTTTGAACACAAAAAATCCGTATCAAATTGAATTATACTTAATTCATATATTTTTGAAACGGATTACCACTACTACATACCACAAATTTTTAGTCTTTCGACTCTTCTTTTTTCTTTTCTAATCGACTGGCAATTTTATTATCTCCTTTTCGCCACCCTTTCAAAAGAGCAATTTCTTTTTCAATCATTTCTACATATTGCATATATTTTTCAGCATCGACTGGAACAATTGAAATCATATATTGCATTTCTTGAAGAAGATCTTCACAATCCCCAATGGCATTATTTTGATAACTTCTTCTTTCTTTATATTCATTCATATTAACCGGATAAATTGTATTCGCTTTTACAATATTTTTTATCAAGCTTCGCAAGATATCCAAAAAATAAACTCTTTCTTTATCAATCAACCACTCAGGATATTCATCTTCAAAACATCTACCCATATTGTATTTTTCAAACACTTCTTCCACCAATATTTTATCTTCTGGTTCAAAATGTTCAACACTTCCTACAAATTTGATATTTCGCTTGAATCCTTTTACACCGAAATCACGCATCAAAAGTTCCGTAACGCTCTTTCTTAACAAAAGAGCGTTATGAAAAAACTCCATTGTTGAAAGCTTTCTTTTACTTTTTACAACACTCATCAAAATTCCTCCTTCTCTTTTTAATCCTCAAGACCCCACAAGGGGGTCAGATTTGAGGATTAACCGATCAGGAAGCGGGGGCGAACACCATACGCGTTGGACGCGCCATCCCAGGTGTAGCCGGAATTCCCGTTACCGGCGACATGAGCAAACCTAGTCGCACCAGAGACACTTTTTAACCAATAATGAAATCTTGCTGTCCCATAACTATTAATATACTCTGGTTTTAGTTGAAAAATTGCATACTGACGATTATCTATTCCTATATCATAGCCACTTGATGACCACACTGTTGTTCCATAGACATTCACTTCACTCATTAAATCAGCTTTTCTTGAATACCATCCCCATTCATCACTTGCTCCAACCCATCTTCCTCCACTTTGATTAATGGTATCTTTATTAATTCGATTTGATAACAGATTACGATACTCGATTAAATGAGCACCGAAAGCTTTTCCAATTGTTCCATCAGCCGCCACTAGACTCGGTAAGGTTTCTTGAGCCATTCTACTATTATAATACCCACCTTCTGTGGTATCTGTTTCATTCATTCCCAAATTCATTAATGGCTTTGCTGGGATAATCGTTGCATGATGTTTCGTTAAATCTTGATCTCCACTATGCAAATAATTATCGATGTCCGCAACAAGCCATGTTACGCCATTGACATTAAAAAAATCCCCTACATAAATATCTTTAAACGTTCCATCACTGATCATGGTATAAAGACTTCCATCATTATAATAACTAGTGATATCTTTTCCTCGATACGTATTTCTTCTTAATGCAATTCCAGCTTCGATGTATTTATTATACTCTGTATCACTGAGTCCTGAAGTAAAAGTAACCTTACACTTTGTATTCGTTTGAATATTTTCTATAGATAGTGCCCAAGCATTATAATCCCAAGTTGAAGCTTCTCCTTCATTACATGTACTTACTACACTATAAAGACCACGTTCAGGTACTTTATCTACTTTTTCTCCATCAACCACTATTGCAAGCTTTACATCATAATCAAAATCTCCAATCCTTCCTTGCAAAACATTAAATTCTCTTTTTTCTTCATAAAACGCAAACGTTCGATAAAGAATAAATCCTGCCGCTAGCAAACAAACCGCTATAGCGAAAAAAATAACAGCCTGACTTCTTTTTTTACTACCTTTTGTAAACTTCTCTAATTTCATATTTCCTATGACTCCTCCTACTATAACTAGATTATAGTAAATATTTTTTGGAAAGTCATTTCACGAATAATATGTACCATTTTGTCGTGTCATGTCAAATTATATCAATTATAAATACCAAAATACACTAAAAAAAGACATCTTTTCTTAAGAATCGACATCTTTTGCAAATAAACAACCACAATAATCCTGACGATATAAATGGTATTTTTCAGAAAGTTCAATACTTTGTTTATAGCCTTCTCTTTTCTTAAAATCTGAAACCAAAAAACGAATATCAAAATTCATATCTTTTTCAATCAATAATCCCATTGAATTAATTACATCGCTATTTTTATAAGGGCTGACCGTTAAAGTCGTGCCAAAATAGTCAAAACCTTCTTTTCTAGCGATTTCTCCTGTCTTTTGTAACCTTAAAAAATAACATTTATGACATCTTGCTCCACCTTCAGGTTCTGTTTCTAAATGTTTAGAAACTTTTAAAAAAGAGTCATGATCGTAATCAATATCTCTAAGTGTAATCCCCAAATCTAAAGCATCAAGTAATTTTTTTTGTTCATTTTTTCTTTTAATATATTCCTCTTCAGGTTCGATATTAGGATTGTAATAAAGAATCGTAATATCAAAATATTCCTTTAATCTCAAAATAACCGCCGAAGAACAAGGTCCACAACAACTATGCAATAAAAGCTTTTTTTTACCTTGAAATTTTTCAATTTCTTTTTGCATTAAAACATCATAATTTACTTTCATTATTCATCATTCTCTTCTATTTTCTTCGATACTCTTATAGGATCGAAATACAACTCTTTCATTATCAGAATCAAGTTCTAGAATGCCTTTTTCATCAAACAAAGAATAGATTAAAGGATAAGTATTTAATCTGTCAATATTAATTAAATTAATATAAACCTCATTACCATCATTCATACGTAACAAAAACCGAGTATCATCAATCACTACTTCCTCACTTCGACTAGGGGCATATTCAATTTCACTGATCAACATTAAATTTTCATTAGAAACTCGATCTAATTCTTTAATAAATCGTTCCATAATATGATTAGGTACATAATTTACTAAAAAAGGAATACCTGAAAAATCATAACTATTCGTTGTTGCTCCAGTCGATAAAACATAACAATAATCACCTCGATTATAAAAAAGAGGTCGAGCTTCTTGTATTTTTATTTTTAAAACGCCATTTAAAGACTTACTGACTTTTACAGCCTGAACCATTTCTAAATTTTCTAATTTTTTTTCTAGCGATTTACTTGTAAACTTAAAAAGTTTAGGATAATTTTTAATTTCTAAAAGCTCAATAATCTCTTTGTCCTTTAAGTAAGTTGTTCCTTCAATATAAATGTTCTTAATAGGAACGTTCATCAAATAATAGAAAAAAACACTAATCACTAAAATAAAAAAAGATAAAACTAAAATCGGTTTTAATCTTAAATGAATTTTCACGTTCTTCCTCTTATCCTTTTTCATTCCATCCACCTTTATTTAATACTATCAAAAATTACCTTTTTTTACTAGAACAAGTTAAGTCCTTTACAAGGTTATAAATTTCTTCTAAAGGTTTCTTTTCTTGATAACGTTTCATATTTTTTTTCAATTCTTGAGTTTTATAATTATCTTTTAGCAAGGAAAAAATTCGTTCATTTAAAATTTCCTTAGAAAGTTTTTCCTCTGATAAAACAGTAATTACATTATTCTCTTCTAATTCTTTAGCATTATAATACTGATGATTATTGGCAACATTTGGGCTTGGGATAACAATACTTTTTTTGCCTAAAGCAATAATTTCAAAAAGAGTTCCTGCCCCTGCTCTAGAAATAACAACCTCACATTCGCTCATAATTTTAGGTAAATCTTCAAAATAATCAACAATTTTCAAATCTTTATGATTCGTAATTTGACTTTTAAAATCTTCTAAATGAACATTACTTCCTACTACATAAAAAATGCTATAACCTTCTCGAGGTCCGTTTAAAAAATCAATCATCTTTTGATTCAATGAAGAACTCCCTAAACTACCCGCAACATACAAAACAAGAGGTTGATCTTTAGAAAAACCTAAAGTGCGAATATCTAATTTTTCAGTAACGTGCGTATCCAGTGAAGGATGACCTGTATAAACGACTTTTTTAGCTTTTTTAAAATAACTTTCAGAAGATTTAAAAGTAATCCCCACAACATCCGCATAGCGACTGACTAAATAATTGACTTTGCCAGGACGACTATTTTGCTCATGAATAAAAGTTTTAATACCTAATTGATGAGCGGCCCAAACAACAGGATACGTGACATACCCCCCAACACCAATCACCACATCTGGTTTAAAGTCTTTCATAATTTTTAAACATTTTTTTTTCGCTTTACGAATTAAAAAAACATTTTTAATATCACGTTTAATATCTTTATTAAATCCGTAAATTTCGAGTTTTTCATAAGGAATCCCCTTTTTTGGAACAATCTCTTTTTCCATCCGATTATGAGTACCAATATATAAAACTTCTAAATTTTTCTCTTGCTTTTGAAAATACTCAATAATAGAAAGGGCTGGATAGATATGTCCGCCACTTCCTCCTGCTGAAACAATAATCTTCATGAGCATCATTCCTCTCATTATCATTATACTATAAATAAAAAAATTTTATTAAAAAAAGGAAAAGACTATGTCAACTTTCTTCTCCTTTAGTTAATTCTAAACTTCGTAAATAAGCCCCAGAATTGGTCGAATCAGAAACTTGAAAACTTCTTAAATCCTTTACTTCTTTAAAATCTTCTAGTACTCTTTTTACTTCTTTACTTTTTTTAAAAATTAAGCTCCCAATAAAATTTTCTAAATAAGTACAAGTCGTATCACTTTCATTTAATAATCGAGCCTTTAATAATAAATAAGTACGTTCTAAATAAAAATCTTCTTGATGCGTAAAAAACACCAAATCATTAATAACCCTTTTAATATCTGATTCATTATTTTCTTTTAATTCGCCTATTACACTTTGAATAGATAAGCCATATCGAAAAGCAAAATAAAGCAAAACATGAGAATTGGTTAAAGTAGCCATTTTCCCCATCATCATCTGACTTTCTAAATAGGGGTAAGAAAAAAGAAGACGATATTTAAGAGAAGAAAATTCTTCTTTATAAAAATTCATTTGAATCTTTTTTTGAATCAATTGTAAAAAGGAAAGAAAAACCACATTAAGATAAGCAAAACGAGCCTTCTCATGTAATAGTTTATTTTGTCTTAATTTATAAACATCTTCAATTAATACGTCATCTAGAGAATGGATTTCCCACAAAGCTTTAATATCTGAATACAAATAGTCTAATATCAAATGTTGTAAGCGAGTAGAAATAGAAAAATCAGAATAAAATTCTAACTCCTCAGGCTTCTTTTCTTCCTCTAAATAAATATCTTTAAAATCTTTTCCAACCCTAAATTAGAATACAAATCCTGTATTAATTGACTTTCATATTTTTGCGTCATTCTTAATCTTTCTAAATACATATAGTAAATAGGGTCAATGTTTTTTTCTTTTTCCGAGTCCATCATTTTTTGATATAGATTAGCAATGCTTGCTTCAATACTCAATAAACGCTCAGCTTTTTCCAGTTGTATCAACCGCTAACACCTCCAAAATCGATTATTACTATAACAAAAAAATTGATTTATGTCATGTCAAAAGAAAATGAAAGAGATGATAAGAAAAGACAATCGCTTTTTTAAATTCATTATTATTAGTTTATTACTGATGATTGTTCTACTTATTTGTAAAACAAACTAATAAAAAAGCGCTTTCCTAACACAAATTATTTTACTTGCCAAGGAATAGCGTCAAACAAACCAAGTAGGCACTATCAAAAAAATAACGCTTACATTTATGGATAACCAAATTAGAATTTAAATACAAGACTTTCATAGCAAAAAGTTAAATCCAAACACCATAAGTTATAGCTGCCATGGCAAGTAAAAAGCCTACGACCCAAAACAGTTTTACAATATCTCTTTCATCCCATCCAAGTTGTTCAAAATGATGATGTAAAGGAGCCATCTTAAATATTTTTTTATGAAATTTTCGAATAGCGATAATTTGAATAAAACTGGAAATTGTTTCGACAACAAAGACTCCCCCTACTAAAACTAATGACAGTTCATGCCTTGTAACAATGGCAACCGTTGCTAAAGCACCTCCCAAAGCTAAACTTCCTAAATCCCCCATAATTATTTTAGCTGGATGACTATTATATATTAAAAAGCCTAACAAACTTCCAACGAGTAAAAAACAAAAAATAGCTACTTCTTCAAACCCTTGCATCCAACCCGTATTCCACGCAATAATTCCAAAAGCTAAAAAGGCAATCGCCGAAAGACCTCCAGCCAGTCCATCCAAACCATCTGTAATATTGACACCATTACTCGTTCCCACTAACACAAAAAGAATAAAAATACCAAAAATCCATCCCATATCAATACTAATTCCAATACTAGTAATCCACAAAACAGGTTCCCCACCATTTTTCATAAAAATATAGAAAAACAAAAGTGCAATTCCCATTTGAATTAAAAATTTGGTCGTAATACTAAGGCCCTTATTGTTTTTAAATTTAACTTTTAAAAAATCATCTAAAAAACCTAAAAAGGCATACAAAACAAAAACGATCACTAAAATAAATAAATTATGACTAAGATGGATGCTCCCTCGAATATAAAGTAAAAATAAACAAAGCAAAACAGGAACGATAAAAATGAATCCGCCCATAGTGGGAATACCATTTTTTTTCAAATGTCTTTCCCCTAACGTTAAACTAACATTTTGACCAATATGATTACGATAAGCAAATTTAACAAAGAAAAATCCGAAAATCATACTAGTAACAAAACCAAGCATAATAGCCATTGCTGCTTTAGCAAGTATTAACATCGTATCACCTCGTATAAAAATTATACAACATGTTTGAATTTTTTACTTCGAGAAGGAAAAAGATTTACATCAGTTAGACAACATTAAAGACACTTTACTTCCTTCTTCCACATAATAATTTCCTTCTGGACTTTGATACACGACTTGTTCACCACTTCCCGAAGTAATCAGTTTAAATCCTTTTAAAAGACGTTTAGCTTCTTCTAAAGACATCCCTGTCACATCAGGTAATTTTACATATTTAGTATCTAACCAAGTGTATTCCTTGGGCATGACATCACTACTCTTAGGAAACCCGTATAAATCAATCGCAGCTTTAAAAACATTTTTAGCAATCGGTGCTGAAACCACTCCGCCATATTGAGTAATACCTTTAGGATTATCAATTGCAACATAGACAACAATTTCAGGATCATCCGCTGGCATAAAACCCATAAAAGACACAATGTAATTTCCAACCATATAAACGCCATTATTCACCTTTTGAGCGGTTCCTGTTTTTCCTCCAATACGATAATTCTCTAAATAAGCGTTTCGACCACTTCCATTAGCCACCACACTTTCAAGTGCAAAACGAACCATTTTACTTGTTTCTTCACTAATCACTCTTTTTCCCTCATCCGTCTTATTAAGTTTTATGACACTGTTGGTCTCAGGTTCAGTCATTTTTGAAACAATATAAGGCTTATGTAAAATACCACCATTTATAACAGCTGATACGGCTGTTGCTTGTTGAATAGGTGTCACACTAATTCCTTGACCAAAACTTGTTGTAGCGAGTTCTACAGGTCCCATTTGATTAAGTGAAAATAAAATGCCACTGGCTTCTCCATTCAAATCGATACCTGTTTTACTACCAAATCCTAAATTTTTAATATAACTCAATAATTTTTCCGCTCCAAGTTTTTGGCCCATCACGACAAACCCTGGGTTACAGGAGTTTTCAACTACTTGTAAAAACGTTTCTGCCCCATGTCCTCCAGCTTTCCAACATTTAATACGCGCCCCTTCCACATGAATGGAACCACCATCGTAATAATTATCTTTAAAAAGATTAATCGTATTCTCTTCTAAAGAAGCCGCTAAAGTTACAATCTTAAAAGTACTACCAGGTTCATAGGTCATCCAAATAGGTAAATTTCGATTAATGACTTCAATACTTGATGTTTGATAATTATTAGGATTAAAATTTGGTCTTGAAGCCATGGCTAATATTTCTCCTGTTTTAGGATTCATTGCTAATATAAGTGCTTGTTCAGGATTATATTTGGAAACGACATTATCCAGTTCATTTTCAACCGCGAGTTGTAAATCAATATCAATCGTTAAATCCACATTAATTCCATTTTGAGGCTCTTCATAAATTTCAGTCAAAGAAAGACGATTCCCTTTTCCATCTGAAAAATATTTAATTGCTCCCCCTTCTCCAGTTAAGTATTCATCAAATTCAAGTTCAATACCTGATAACCCTTGATTATCAATGCCCACATAACCCAAAACATGAGATAAAACATTACCATAGGGATAATCTCTTTTGCTTTCTTTAACCAAATAAACCCCATCATAATTTAAATTATTAATCTTCTCAGCAATTTCATAAGAAAGCCTTCTCCCTTCAGGATGCACGCGTTCAATCGATGTTTTCTTGCTGATATGACGATACATTTCTTCATAAGAAACCCCTAAAATCTCCGCTAATTTTGTTGCCACTTCTTCCTTATTTTTAATTTGATTAGGAATCACAACAAGAGAAGTCGTCGTAATATTCGTAGCTAAAACTTTTCCATTACGATCTCGAATCTCTCCTCGATCAGCGGTAATAGGAAGTTCACGACTCCATAAACTCTCTGCTAGACTTGAAAGTTTATCGTATTTAAAAACTTGAATATAAAACACTCGAATAACAATTAACACTAAACAAATAGAAACTATTAGTAATACCACTCGCATACGAGTATGAATTTGATTAAAGAACATAGTGCCTCTCCCTTCTTTAATTTCTATGAAAAAAAAGAAGTTTTATGCTAAAACTTTCCAATAAATTTATAAATGAATTTTTCTTTTTAAAGTCGGATTTTCTGTCATGGTTAAAACTCGAGAATAATTTCGATATCTTAAAATGTAGAAAAGCGCTGTAAAAATATAAAAACTATAAATCACTAAGATATCAGGAATATTTGTTTCTTTAATTTGGCCAATAAAACTTTTTAAAAAAGGTAAAAGTAAAAAAAGATGCCCTAAAAAGTATGAAAAATCTTTTTCTTTTAGTAATTTTAAATACTTAATCTTTTGATTAACTCTCTCTGGAAAAACGGTTTTAAATTCATCAGCCAGCTTCATAAAATCCTCAAATTCAAGCCATGTCTCCTCACTCCGAAAATAATCTAGAAAAGAAGGATCATAAAACACTTTTTCTGGATAAACATTAACAAACATATTATCGATAGCATTTGTAATAAAAGGCTCAATAAAAGACTCATCATCAAAATAATGCTTTTCCATAGCTACATCAAATTCTGAAAGTGAAATTTCCTCTTTGGAGTAATCAATAATACTTTTTAAATGTTGAATCTTTTCTTTAACTAAAGTTTGCTCTTCTTCCAAAAGTTTTTCATAAAATTCATTTGATTGAATACGCTTTTTCTTAAAATCCGAATATTTATGATAAGCAAAATGACTAATAATTGCTTCAATACCATAAAGAGAAAAAGACGAATCATTTAAATAAATATTTTCTAAAACTGTAATCATTTGTATGATATTCGTAACAGTTAACCATGTAGCACCTGTCCATTCCTCAATAGTTTTAAAAGGAAAAATTTCTTCTTCATTTTTCATAGCCTCTATTTCATGAAGACCATTTTCTAAATACAAAATTGGAATAAGATTATTTTTCTTAGGATAACGATAAAATTTATGATCGCAATCCATAACATAATAAGCATCCTCTTTTAAATAATAATACAAATGCATACACATCACCTCGAAAAGATATTATAACATAAAATCAACCATTAATATTAATAAGTTCCACTTCCTTACCAGTATTCACGAGTCCCATTTCAAAATAATCGGTTGTCCAACCATATTTTCCTGTTAAAACAAAGCCGTATAAACCTTTTTCATGAATATAATCTGTAATATCTGAAACAAACGGACCATCATAAATTAATCTAAAATTTTCATCACGCATGGTCTTTTGATAGTTTTGAAATTCTTCATGTTTCATTGTAGACCTTTTTTTTATATACTCAACATAATTAACGGCTGTATCATAATTTTTATATTTATAAATTTTTAAAGAATAGGTGATTTTTGTCTTGTCCTCTTTCATATCTTCAATATCCTTTTTAAAAGGGCGACACCCAATTTTTTGCCCACTATAATAGCAATTGAACACTTTGATTTCCAAAATAAATCGTTCAAAATTGGAAAAAGGTAATACTTCTTTAGATTGCCATCCCCATATACTTGAAGAACTTCCAAGATAAAGCAAGAGCGGAACAATTGGTACTTTTTTCGTACTCTCACCTGAAACTTCAAATAAATGCTGATTTAAAGTCACTTCATAACGTTTATTAGGATAAGACATCTGGATAAAAATCACAATTTCACCAATAAGAGGTCTGAAAACAAAAAAAATGAAAAAACAAAGAAAAAGACAGATAAAAAGAATTTTAAATCGCTTTCTTTTGCGATTTTTATAATAATCTAAAGACGCTTTTTGATAAGCCCTCCAACTCTCTTTTTGTTCTTGATTCATAACATTTCACCTTTATTTTCTTAAAATGATTATATCTCATTTCACAACAATTCAGCAATTTTTTATTATTCATTTAATAATTTGATTTTCATATAATTTGAAGAGGGATCGTATGAAAAAAACAAATCACTTATTATTTTTCTTAGTCATTGGCATTGCATTATTTGGAATTATTATGATTTATTCGGCAAGTTGTATCTGGGCGGAATACAAATTTCAAGACCCTTTTAAATTTATTAAAGCTCAAGGTATCTTTTTTATTATTGGAATCTTCATTATGCTTTTCTTATCCAAAACAGATTATAAAATTTACTATGAAAAAGCGAACCTCATTTTATTAATTTGTTTTATTTTGTTAATTCTCGTTTTAATTCCTGGCATTGGAACCATTAGAAATGGAAGTCGAAGTTGGTTTGGAATTGGTTCTTTAGGCATTCAACCAAGTGAATTCGCCAAAATTGGTTTAATCATTTATGTTTCAAAATACTTAGCCAACAACAAAAAAAATATGTTTGATATTAAAAAAGGTGTTTTACCAATTTTAAGTGTCATCTTTGTATTTTTTGGTCTTATCATGCTAGAACCCGATTTTGGAACCGCAATGGTTATTGTTTTAACCCTTGTTGTGCTTATTTTCACCTCTGGTGTTAAAATTGACTTTTTTGTTAAAATTGGTTTAGTAGGTCTAATTGGAATTGTGATTTTAATTATTATTGCCCCTTACAGAATGGCAAGAATTGTGTCCTTTCTAAATCCATGGACGGATCCCTTAGGAAGCGGATTTCAAATCATTCAAAGTTTGTACGCCATTGGCCCTGGAGGTTTGCTAGGTCAAGGGTTTATGAAATCTCGTCAAAAACATTTTTATCTTCCTGAACCTCAAACCGATTTTATCTTTTCCATCATTAGTGAAGAATTTGGTTTCCTAGGCGTTCTCATTGTAACAAGTGTCTTTTTCCTTTTGTTCTATCTAGTTTTATCTATAGCTTTAAAACAAAAAGACCTTTTTGCAAAATACCTTTCCTTTGGACTCTCCTTTGGAATTATCATCCAAGCCCTTTTAAATCTAATGGTCGTCGTTGGAATCATTCCAGTAACCGGCGTAACCCTTCCCTTTCTTTCATACGGAGGAAGTAGTTTACTTGTAAGCATGATTGGAATAGGCATTGTTCTAAATATAAATAAAAGCAAATAAAAAGAACGAATAAAAATCATTGATTGATTTTTTATTTGTTCTTATAATCTCCTGTTTCTTCTACTTTACTACACCGACTACTTATTTTGCAACTAGAATAAATAATCAAAGTAAAAAAGAGAAACAAAATTTCACAAATAACTTTCAACAAAACCCTCCTTTAAAACTTTTTTTAGTCTATCAAAACAGTTAGTCTTTTTTTGTCGATAATTGTTTATTTTAAAACAATTTCAATTTTGTCATTACGAATCACCTTTAAAGGATTCTCATAAGTCAGTATTTGAAACGCTTCTTCTCCTATTTCTTTAATAATCATTTTCTTAATTTTATGAAATTTTTGAAACAATATGTCTGTTTCATGATGAACATCGGTAGCTAAAAAATGATAATAATTATTTTTCAACATATACAAAAAAAGCTTTTTAGTATGTTCCCCATATTTTCCAATAATACACGAAAAATTTCCTTGAAACAAACAACCCATCTCTAAAAATTTATCCAAAAGTTCATGATTATCTTGTAAATACAAATAACGCTCAGGATGGGCAATAATAGGTATATACCCCTTATTTCTTAAAAGAAATAACAAATTCATCAAATCATTCATAAGCCGACTAACAGGAAACTCAACGAGTAAATAACGACTATGATTAATCGGATAGACTTCACCTTTTTTAATTAAATTTTCAATCTCTGAATCAATATAAATTTCATTTCCTAGATACAGATGAAGATTCAATTTTTCTTTTTCCACAAATTCTCTCAATAATTGAATCTTATTTAATTTATTTGTATTATTTTCTACATATTTACTCCCCGTAATATAATGAGGTGTACAAACTATAGCTCGATAGCCCATTTCTGACATTTTTTTTAATATAGAAAGACTCTCTTCATAACTTCTTGAACCATCATCAATGGCATAAATGACATGAGAATGAATATCAATCATAACGACTCCTATTCATAATAATTGCCATAATAACCACTATGAACATCAGCGGTTTTATTGACAACAACACCAGCGATATCTGCTCCAACACTAATTAAACTTTTCTTAGTAAATTCAAATTCGTTGGTTTTAGTATAATTTAAAGTTGCTACAATCACGGTTTTATCGACATATTTAGTAAGAATTAAAGAATCCGTCAGTCCATTTACAGGAGTTCCATCAAGAATAACGTAATCAAATTTATCAGATAAAACATGAATCAAAGCTTTAGTTTTAGGTGAATTTAAAAGTTCACTTGGATTAGGAGGAACAACACCTTTGGGTAAAAGATAAAGATTATCGATATCTGTTTTTTTAATAAAATCTTTAAAGCTGGTTTCAATATCTTCTAAAAGCAAATTCGATAAACCTCTTTCATTCTCAATTCCAAATATTTTATGTAGCCTTCCTTTACGCATATCACAATCCATTAAAAGAACCTTACTTCCATTTTGAGCAAAAGAAGTCGCTAAATTAGAACTAATAAAACTTTTTCCTTCTGAAGGAATAGAAGAAGTAATCAACACCGATTTTACCTTTTTATCAATGCCAGAAAACTCTAAATTGGTTCGTATAATTCGAATGGCTTCAGCAACACTTGATTTAGGATTTTTATCGACTATAATTTCATTTTTCATCTTCTCTTAGCCCCCTTTTTCTTCTTTTTAGTATAATCTGGAACTGCACCTAAAATTGGTAGATTATATTTTCTTTCAATATCTGAAACTCTTTTTATCGTTGTATCAAAATAATAAAATAAGAATAGAACAGCAAAGCCTAATACACTTCCTAATCCCAAAAAAATCAAAAGTTGTTTTGTAATATTAATATTTGATGGAACCGTTTCTATATCTGCTCTATCTAAAATAGAAACATTAGATAAATTATACAAATCTTTAGCCTCTTTACTAAAAATTTCTGCTACTTTGTTAGCCACAGCATAAGCTGTACGATTTTCTTCATTAGTTACCGAAATTTCAATAATTTCTGTATCATTTATAGCACCGACTCGAATCATTTTAGATAAATCTTTTACGGTATAATCTAAATTTAATTCATGAATAACCTGACTTAAAACACGTTTACTTTTAACAATTTCTTGGTACGTTCCTACTAACTTCGAATTAACACTTAAATCCGTTTGTGTAATCGTTGAAGAAGATTCTTTATTATTTCCGGTTAAAATAACACTCGTTTTAGAAGTAAATACCGGTGTTTTTAAAAAAATAAGATAAAGACATCCTAAAGTAACAACCAAAGTAACGATTGCTAAAAAATAAATAATTTTTGACATAAAATACGAAATTAAATCTTTTAAATCCAACTCTTCCATGCATACCCTTCCTACTCTACTACAAATTATATCATTAATTTTTATTTTTGCATAGAAAAAAATAGTTTAAAAAAACTATTTTTCAAAGATATCCTTTAACATTTTTTCAGGATTGATAAACAAAAGATCTTTAAAATAATCTTCATTGATGACTTTAAGAAGTTTCTTTTTTATTTTATAAAAATCTTCAAAAAAACTGGCGTTTTCATGATGAACATCACTGGCTAGAACAAAATACATTTTATTTTTCAACAAAAACTTACTTAATTTTTGAGCTTTTTTTCCGTATTTTCCATTAATCGACTCCATATTTCCTTGTAAAAAAATACCTTTAGAAAGATAATCTTGAATTAAAGTCGGATTTTCTTGAAAAATCAAATACCTTTCAGGATGAGCCAAGATTATTTTATAGCCTTGAAAAATCAATTCATCTAAAAAATCTAAAGCTTCACATATTTTTTCAAACATAGGGATTTCCACAAGAAGAACTTTTTGATTATTAATAGTACTGATTTGTTTCATTTTTATTTTTTCTTCAATAGATTCCTGAATATAAATTTCTTGCCCTAAATAAAGTTTAAGTGGAATATGTTTAAGTTTTAATTCAGCTTCTAATTCTTTTAAAAGTTTCATTTTTTCTTCATGATTTGCTGTATAATTCGCCTCTTCCATATAATGAGGTGTAACAACAATTTTTTCATACCCTAAATTAGACATTTTTTCAAGCACAGAAAGACTTTCTTCTTTCGTTTTACAGCCGTCATCGATACCATATAAAATATGATTATGAACATCAATCATTAGTATAATACTCTCCACAATAAGAACTCGTAATGGGGTTTTTAATTTTATTCACCACAACCCCAGCAAGGTCAACATCTAAATTTTTTAAGCATTTAATAGTATTTTCTAGCAAATTGACTTTGGTATAATTGGCTGCACTCACCACTAAAACTTTATCTACATATTTAGTAAAAACAAGCGAATCCGTTAACCCATTAATAGGCGTTCCATCAAACAAAATAACATCAAACTTTTGACGTACATGTTCTAAAAAATTTAAAACATGAACAGAATCCAGAAGTTCACTAGGATTAGGAGGAACCATACCTCTTGGAATAAAATAAAGATTTTCTATTTTAGTTTCTTTAATATACCTTTTATAGTTTTTTCCATCATCATCCGCAAGTAAATGAGAAAAACCTACTTTATTAGAGATTTTAAAAATAGAATGCAAACGTCCTAATCGTAAATCAGAGTCAACAAGCAAAACCTTTAATCCTTTTTGAGCAAAAGAAATCGCTAAATTAGCTGACACAAAACTTTTCCCCTCTCCTTTAACTGAAGAAGTGATTAAAACAACTTTTCCTTTTTTAACCTTTAAAGAAAACATTAAATTAGTACGAACCATACGAATGGCTTCCGCTACACTGGATTTCGGATTGCTATTTACAAGTAATTCATCCTTCATTTTCTTCTACCCCCTATTCTTTTTTTCTTATTAAAATCAGGAATACTTCCTAAAACAGAGACACCTATTTTATCTTCGACTTGATTAGCATTTTTTATCGTATTATCAAAATAGTAAATAATAAAAACAACAACTAAAGATAGAAGAAAACCACCAATTAAAGCCATTACTAAAACTTTAAAAGTACTCATATTACTCGGACGATTATTAATAATAGGTGCATCCAGTAAACTAACGTTGGAAACATTATAAATAGATTTTACTTCTTCACTAAAAACTTCTGCAATACGCTCCGCTATTTTACAAGCCATCCAAGCATCATAATTTTTAACACTTATCACTATAATTTCAGTATCACTCTTTCCTGTTACAGTAATTTTAGAAGCCAAATCCTCTACACGAACTTTTAAATTTAAATCTTCAATTACTTGAGTCAAAACTTTTCTACTTTTAGTAATTTCTTGATACGTTTTAACTAGCTTTTGATTTATACTTAAATCATTTGAACTAATTTTAGAATCTTCTTTTCCATCACTAAACCCTGTTAAAATAATCGAAGCTGAAGATTCATAGATAGGTTTTCGAAAAAAACAATACAAACCACTTATCAAAACCACTGAAAAAGTAAAAATAACAATTAAAAAAACTTTAGATAAAAAATAACTGCCTATTTCTCTTAAATGAATTTCTTCTGACATCGTCCATTTCCCCTTTAAATGTCACCTATTCTATCATAATTCAATAAAAAGTCAACAAAGCATGACAGAAAATCACTTTTTTTCTTTTGAATGCAATATAATTTTAGGTTCTTGAACTTCATAATCATAATTTTCTTTAATATAACGTGCTAAAGCATTTTTCTCCTGATTAATGTAAGATTTATTAAAAAGAGACTTGGGAAATTCACCATTACCTACTCTTTTTGCTACATGTTGAGTAATCTCATATCTTCCATTAAAATTTTTTTCAATATCTTTTATCACTAAATCATAATTTACTCTTACACTCATAAATTCACTTCCATTCTCTCGATTTTATTCGTAGTTTTTCTATTTTTTATTTTTAATAAAAGATGATAAAAAAGCGGCGTAACCATTATCCCTATTAATGCTCCACTCATATCAATGCAAACATCAACAATTCGTCCTGTTCTTTCTCTGACAAATAATTGGTGAATTTCATCACTAGAAGCATAAATTAAACATAAAAGGATAGCCCAAATGACAGGATGTTTAAATTGATACGCTTTAAAAGTTAAATAAGACACAAAGCCTAATAGAAAATAGATTGTAAAATGTGCACTTTTACGAATTAAAAAACGAGTCTTCTGTACTATTTCAACTTTTTTGCTATCAGAAACTTTCTTGTTGCTTACTTCAGTAACGGTTTCTATAATTTTTAGAACAAAACCATCACTTAAACTCTCACTCCTATTTCCATTTTGATGAGAAAATAGAAAAATCATTCCCATACAAAGAAAAACAAAGCAAGGAAAAATAATTTTTTTAATCTGCATTTAAAACCTCTTTAATTTTTTCTTGAGCCATTTTTACACTTTTCATATCTGGATTCATAACATACAACTTTAATTTTGAACCCATGCTATAAGTGGGTTGCATATCTCCTGTTCCAGTAACAGCAATAGATTCCACTTTCCAAGAAGGCATTTTATCAATTTGATATTTAATAAAAGAAGTAATTTCTTCCATACTCATATCCGTTTGAAAACTGCCATTTAAAGAATCTAAAAGCGTATTATATTTACTAATTAAAACACTAGAGCTAGTAAGTTTTTCAATAATAGCCGTAATCACTTGTTGCTGATTCGCACCCCGATGATGGTCGCCCGTTGTATAAGCATAACGTTCACGAGCGTAAGCAAGAGCCAATTTTCCATCAAAATGATTCCATCCTTTATTAATATATCTACTATCGTTTCGAGGCTTGAAAGCTTTGTCTGAATTAATATCAATGCCTCCAATAACATCTATAATTTTAATCACCGAATCAAAATTGACTCTTAAATAATGACTAATATCAATATCATAAAAATTTTCTAAAGTCTTTATACTTTTATCAATGCCATAGATTCCGGCATGCGTTAATTTATCTTTTAATCCTTTAGTACCATCTAATTGGATATAATAGTCTCTTGGAGTATTAACTAATAATATCTGATTCGTTTTAGGATTAACAATTACAAGCATATTTACATCACTACGACCTCTAACACTTTTCACATTTCCCCATTGATCAACGCCACTAATATAAAAAATAAAAGGTTCCATAGTAATATTCATCGAAACATTTGGATTTTCTTCATGTGCTTTTATCTTAACATCAAAAGTATAAATAACTTTTGTTTTTGCTTCAAAATCCTCTACTTCATCTTTAGCGATGGTTATATAACTTTCTTCTAAAACAATAGCTTGAACATTTTTATTTAATAAATTGTCTAAAACACTTCCAAATTCTTCATTTAATTTTTCTTGATATATAATTTTTTCATTCAATTGCTTTTTAATTTCTTCTTGATAATTATCTTTCAAATATAAAATAGTTTTATCTCTCAAATTATCTATACTTGTAAGCTCGCTACTATTTAAAACTAAAACAGAATAACTAAGTGTATCATACTCTACTTTTATATTTTCAATAAAAGAATAAGTACTAATAAGATATTTAATTCCTATATAAAAAACAATAGAAACAAATAAAATAAGTGTTACACTAAATAGATTGATAATTTTATTTTTAGCTTTATATAAAAGAAACATTAAAAATAGAAATACTAAAAAGAATATAGTAAATCCTAAGTATAAATATTTAACAGGTAACACGTTTAATTTTAAAATTTGAAAGGTAAAAAAGCTAAATAAAAGCAATAATAAAGCTGTTAATACAATTTTAATAACCTGTAATAAAATACTTTTTCCTTTATCCATAAAATCCCTCCAAACAACTGTATTGTATCATATAAAAAACTACTTATGATTTTTTTTTTAAAGAAAACAAATACAGTAAATATTGTTTATTAAAAAAACAATAAATAATTATTCCAAATACTATTTGAATTATTATTTTCAAAAAATTTTCAATTTTCAAAAAATTAATAGGATAAATTAAAATAAACATAATTAAAGCTTTAACAAAAAATGGAAAAATATCTTTAATATACTTATTTATTTCAAGTTCCTTTTTCAATAAAAAAGCTTGATAAAACATAACTATGAATTCAGCCATAATTGTTCCTAAACAAGCTCCTATACTTCCAAGCTTAGGAATAAAAATAACATTCATCAATAAATTGACTAATGCTCCTAAAAAAACAGACAAAATGTATATTTTATCTTTTTCATAAGGAATCAAATATAATGTCCTTAAAATATTTGCAAAAGATAAAAAAATTAAAGTCGGTGCAAGAAGTATAATCAATAAACCTGTTTTTTGAAATTCATATCCAAAATAAAGCGGAGCAAAATTATAACCTATTGAAATAAGACCAAAACACATAGCAAGCGACATAAACATAACCAATAAAATAGACTTATGAATGTATTGATTTATTTTTTTATATTCTCTTTTAACCACCAAATTGGATATTCTTGGAAGCATAACTGTTCCTAAAGCTGTAATCAAGGTTAATGGTATATTAATTATTTTTTCAGCATTTTCATAAAAACCGACTTCACTAATATTTGACATAATGCCCAACATAATTTTATCCATTATTTTATACAAGCTAATTGCAATAACTGGAATAAATAAAATCAAATTAGGTTTTATGTGCTTTAATATTTCTTTCATATTTATTTTTATAAATCCAATCTTTTTTTTTACAAAAGACCATAACAATAATTGACTAAAAATTGCCATTCCTGACATAATAACTGCATATATTTCTATATCACTCGAATCTTTAACAAATAAAAAAATAAAAATTAATGTTCCTACTTTGATTAAAATATTTCGCAAAATTGTAATTTTAATTTCTTCCAATCCAAAAAAAACCCAATTTATATCTCCTAATGCTGAAAGGATAAACATAGATTGTATTAAAGCTATAATCTTATATTCAACATCGAATAAATAGATATATCCAATATAAAGAAAAAACATGAATAAACCCATAAATAGTTGGAATAAATAAATTCCCCAAAAAGTTCGAGCTAATTCTTTTTTATCATCTCTAATTTTTGCAATAATACGATTACCATAATTATTGACTCCTAATAAAACAAATAACATAAAATAAGAAACAACCGAATAAGTGTAAGAATAAATTCCAACGCCTTCAACGCCCATAACTCTCGAAATATAAGGAGAAATAACTAAAGGAATAAATAATATTAGAAATTGATAAATTAAGTTATAAATAAAATTTTTTTTAATATTATTCAACTGATATCACTTCCAAATTCCATTTTTCCTCGTACAAAGATTTTATAAAATACAAAATAAAAACATTATAAAAAATTGAAATCGTATATTTCTCCATTAAACCATAAATCGTGAAAAAAAATAAAATCCAAATTAAATAAGTATTTTTTTCATTATAAGCCATTTCGAAATTTTTTTTAAAAATATAACCTATAACTAAGAATGAAAAAATCCCAAATCGAAAAAGCAAATAAATATAACAATTATCTAAAGTTTGAGTATAATTTCCATACAAAGAAATTGCTTCTTCTCCAGTAAGAATCAAATTTTGGCCTAATAGATTCACATCATAATAATTTAAAATCTTACTGATATAATAAAGACGATTAGAAAAAATTTTATTTAATATTAAACCCACCTTAGTATGCGATGAATATAAAAATACTAATAGAAAAGACACAAAAGTAAATATTAAAAAACTATTAACAACTATCTTTTTCATTTTTTTATTATAAACCAGTCTTAATAATGAATTATTAAATAAGAATAAAATAAAAACTAAAATTAAAAGTATCAAACTACTCCTACTGTCAGTCAATAAATCTATAATAATAATAAAAATGGCTAAAGGTAGTAAGTAAATCTTTTTTATCTTTTCCTTCTTTAAATAAAAATATTCTAATATAATCGAAACTAGAGTTATAGCTAAAATATTAGGATGACCAAATCCTAAAGTATATCTTATAGTATTTTCTCTATATAGAATAGAGTTTCCACTAGTCAAATCAAAAAAATAAAATATTAATTCCATTATAAATAAAATACACTTGATTTTAAAATCCATTTTAATCAGGCTATCAAATTCCATGCTTTTAGCTGAAAATAATACAAATAACATCATTACCAAAGAACTATCTCTCACACTACTATGGTAGCTAGATATGTAAGATAGAATAATAATAATCGTAAAAATAACCATTTGAATAAAAGTATTTTTTTTCACCCTTTGATTTTTTAAAACAATCAAAATTCCCATCAAAGATAGTGCTAACAGTTGCATAAAATTCAATATAGGTTCTAAAAAAGTAACTTTAGAAAGCATCACATTAGAAATCAGCATAATATAAGATATATAAAAAATTACATTAGATATCGAAATCTTTCTCATAAAAACTCTCCTTTATTTTTTAAAAGATTTTTTTCTTTCTTTTTTTTGTTTAAAATGAAAATAAAGATAAAGGATAAAAAACAAGCGATATTTATATAGAAAAAATTTGATTTTTCGAGTTAAGGTATTAAAATCCTTAAAACATAAATTTTCTAATTCTTTTTCAAATTTAAATTTTATTGAAATTTTTCTATACAATTTCTTTTTTTCCTTGTATTTTTCTTTATTATCTATATGAAAAATGGTTAATGGCAACATTTCTGAAACGATTCCATAAGTCAAATATTTAAAGGAATCCATAGTAATACTATTTTTTATACAAAAATTACTCATTTCGATAAATAATTCATAATAATAATCAATCATATTCATATTCATTTGACGGCAGATACTATTATCGTTAATTCGGTAACGATACTCTTGAATAGGAAAGTATTCAATTTTTTTAGCATAAAAATAACTTTCTAGCATAAACATTCTATCCTGTGATTTTCGTAATTTATCTCTAAATTTTAATTCATTTTTTTCTAAGAAAATTCTTTTAAAACATTTCCCCCAGATTGCTCCAAACATAAATCCATTATAAATACTATTATTAAACATAACACTTGAAAAAAGAAGTTCTTTATTATTATTAAAATTCATTTTTTGATTTAATGTAATGACATTCTCTACTTCTTGATTCCAATTACTATAATCAAAAATCATAATATCAGTTTCTTGTTTCTCAATTTTTTTAAAATAACCATAAAAATTATCAGCCAATTGATCATCAGAATCTACAAAAAAAACATATTCTCCTTTTGCTTTTTCTAAACCATTATTTCTTGCTACAGCTGAACCACTATTTTTTTGCGACAAGTAAATAATAGAATCACATTGATGAGTTTTTTTCAAAAAATAATTTTCAATGTTTTCATCATCACTCCCATCATTAACAATAATAATTTCATATTTTTCAATATTTTGCTTTTTTATAGATGCTATACATTTATCAATTTCTTCTACAGTATTCTTATAAACTGGAATAATAAATGAAATTTCTATCATAAAATTCACCTTCTTTTTATAAATTGTTGAATTAAGACTACTCTATTTTTTATCATTTTTAACAAAGGATAATGTTTCATCTGAGAAACATTATCATCATGTCTTCTATAATGAATAAGCTTTTTATCTAGAAAAATAGAGGTACCAAACTTTTCACATATAAGCCCAATCCATTGATCATGCATCTCGATTGAATTAGGAATAGGCAAAATAGATTTAAGCATTTCATTTTTAAAAGCCATACAGCAACCTAAATACTTATTTTTATAAATATTAGATAAAATGCCAGGTGTAGACTTTCTATAATCAAAAAAACTTTCAATCAATACTTCAGAATGATTAGAATTGACAACATCACAATTATGGGTAATACAATCACATTTTTTTTCTTCAAAACAAGTTAATACATGCTTAACTTTATTTTCTAACCAAATATCATCTTGATCAGACAAAAAAATATATTTTCCTTTACAAAAGGAAAGAGCATGAGCAAAATTTTGTTTCACTCCATTTCGTGGCCCTTTAAGAATTTTAATTCTTTGGTCATTTAAAGATTCAATAATTTTTAAAGTGTGATCAGTAGAACCATCATCAGAGACAATTACTTCGTCTTGATTCTCTAATTGTAGTAAAATAGATTCCAATTGCTCTTTAATATATTTTTCGCCATTATAAGTAGCCATGGCAACGGATATAAAATAATCTCTTTTCATTTTCTATCACCATTTAAAACACTTTCTATCGCTTCACTGTACTTTTTAATAGACTTATCTTTTGTAAAATGTTCTTCCAAATACTTTCTTCCCGTCAAATGCTTTTTAATAAAAGAATCTTTTTCTTTTAAAATCATTTTCAACTTTTTTTCGATTTCTTCATAGTGACCGGTTTCACAAACCACACCACACTTTGAATCATTAATGATTTGAGACGCTTCAGTACCCCTTTCTAATATGCCTAAAATCGGAACATTTGTTGCCATACATCCATAGATTTTACTAGGAACAGAAACACCCTTAATCCCTTTTGCATTGGTAACAAGATGCACATCCGCACTATTTAAACTATAAATCAAATCTTTTTTATCTTGATAAGGTATAAAAGTAATATTATCAGCGTGATTTTCACGTACAATTTCCTCTAATTTTTTCTTAAGAGCCCCCTCACCAACCAAAGCAAATACAACTTCTTTTTCATTTTTAAAATTCAAAAACAAATGAATCAAATTTTCTAAATCATAATAAAGTCCTAAATTTCCAGAATACATAATAATAAATTTATTTTCTAAGTTGTTTTTTTTCTTAAATTCCATTACTTTTTTATGATCTTTATTTAAAGGATAAATATCACTTTCATTTGTCCAATTATTAATGACTCTATTATTAGGAATCTTTTTATTTTTAAAACGATGTTCTAACGTTTTTTGCATATCTCTTCCAACAGTAATCACTAAACTTGCCTTTTTACATGTGTGTTGATCAAACAGCAGCATGAACTTTAATAGCCACTTATTTTTAGAATAATTGACCGCCATAATTTGTTCAGGATTAAAATCTTGAATATTATAAATAAATTTTCCTTTTGTAATCATTCGCCCGATATTTCCAAGAATACCACCTAATACTGGTGGTTGAGAAATGGCAAAAACAACATCTTGTTTCCCAACTTTAAAAGTCGCTCCAATCGAATGAAAAAAATAGCTTAAGATATGAAAAATTCTACTTTTTTTACTTGTTTTTGAAAATTCTTTGACTCGAACTCTAAGAATATTAACCCCGTTATACGCTTCATAATAAAATTTTTCTTTTTTATATTTTTCTTCAATTTTTCCAGTATAACAAGGAACAGAACAAATGACAGTAATCACATAGTCTTTTTTTAAGCCATCACATAATTCAGTCAAAATTTGAGCCGTAGAAGCCACTTCTGGATAAAAATAATTTGCAAAAACTAACAATTTCTTCTTTTCCATAAACATCATACTCCTTTCAAAAAAAGACAGCATTAGGCATCTTATCCCATACTGTCTTTTTCTTTTGCTCTCAATACCCTTTTTAATTCACTTTTTACATAGCTCCATCTTTTTTTACCACTTGAACAATGGTATTTTTTATAATTTTGACATCAGTCTTTGCACTTTGTAAAGAGCTATACCTAGACTCAATTTGTACTCTTTCATTAAAAGTAACGTTACTTCTACCACTCGTTTGCCACAATCCCGTAATACCAGGTTTAGTTTTAACAATTTGATTAAAATAAATCCCCATATCTTCCTTTTCACGGGGTAAATAAGGTCGATTACCTACTAAACTCATTTGTCCTAAAAAGACATTAATAAATTGAGGCATTTCATCTAAAGAAGTCTTACGTAAAAACTTTCCAGCTTTAGTCACTCTCGGATCGTTCTTTACCTTTTTATTGACAGTATATTCCTCTCTAAAAGTCGCGTCACTTTTCATTAAATTTTCAAGCATTTCATCCGCATTAGGAACCATTGTTCTAAATTTATACATCCAAAACAATTTTCCATCTTTTCCTATTCTTTGTTGTTTAAAAAATATACTATTATAATCTCTATTGTAAATAGAGATTGCTTTTATGATAAAAGCAAGTGGCAAAACCATTACTATTCCAAAAAGTCCTATCATCACATCAAATATTCTCTTTACTTTTAAGTAAATCGAATGACTTAAATGCAAAGTTTCAACATTTTCTCTAACCAAGACTTTATCCGAATTCATATCCAAATTACCCCTTTCAAATACAGCCCCAAACAAATATTGGTTACATAATATCACATTTCAAAGCATTTGTCTAGTATTTATCGATGTTTAACCTCTTCCTCCTCTCTGTGTTTTTCCTTTTCTTCTAAAAAAATCAGTTTATTTTTCAATTCTTTTTCATATAATTTTAATCGCTTCATATACTTATCATAATCCTCTTTTTTAATAAAAGCTTTAAATTCGTTCATCAATACACTTTTTAATTTTGTTAGTTCATTTAAAGCTATGCATATCCCGCCTTGATTGCCATCTTCATCATTTATCTCATTTAAAACAAGTTTAGTCAATTTTCGAAAAGAAATCTCTATCTTTTTTTCTAAAAGACGTTCTATCATTTCTAAATTATAAATGGTTAAAGAATCAATTTTAATCAAATTTTCTTTTCTTACATTTGGTTTAAATTCATAACCATCTTTTTTTATCTTAAACTTACTAATTTTTTTATTTTTATTCTTCTTTTTAACAACATAACTCTTCAAAACACTCACCCTTACTTTAAAAGATCATTTCTTTTTTCTTTTGTTTTTTTGACTTGCTCTTGATAACGCCATTCTTTTATCTTTTTATGATCCCCACTCAATAAAACTTCTGGTACTTTTAACCCTCTAAACACACTTGGTTTCGTATACGTAGGATAATCTAGTAAATTTTCTTGAAAGGATTCCTGTTCCCATGATTCTTTTTTTATCACTCCCGGAAGTAGACGTGTAATGGCATCAGTAATCACCATAGCTGGAAGTTCTCCTCCCGTCAATACATAATCCCCAATCGAAATTTCTTCATCCACAAATGCTCGAATGCGTTCATCAAAGCCTTCATAATGACCACACACCAAAATAAGATGTTTTTCCAAAGCTAAAGACTGAGCGTAAGATTCTTTAAAGCTTTTTCCTTGTGGGCACATTAGGATAACCTTACTTTTTGGAGTTCGAAGGTTTTCAATGGCACAGACTAAAGGTTCACAACGAAGAACCATTCCACCACCGCCTCCATAAGGCGTATCATCGACTTGATGATTAGATAGCTCTGAAAAATCTCTAAAATTAATAATACGAATTTCCACTAAATTCTTTTCTCGTGCTCTTTTAATAATGGATTCATTTAAAAAACCATCAAACATCGCTGGAAATAAAGTTAAAATATCAATTTTCATAAAATAAGTGCACTTCCTTTTGAGGTTATAATCTTATGCTGCTCTAAATCAATTTTTTTAATATAGTCAGATTTTAAAGGAATATAATAATTTTTTTCATATTGAACCTCAAGTAAAACGTTCCCCTTAGCATTCCAAACTTCTAAAACCTTTCCAATCTCTTTTTCTTCATCATAAACCGCTAAACCTATTAAATCCTCATATAAATAATCGTTTTTTAAAAGATTTAAATCCTTTCTTTTCACAAATACTTTTTTCCCTTTATAAACGAGTACATCATTTATAGATTGAATGCCTTCAAAAGTTACCATATCAAAATTTTTATGAGGACGATAATCTACAACTTTAAATTCATTTTTTAATTCTCCTATATAAAAAGACATACCATTTTTAAAAACTAATTCCTTTTTTTCAAAATGGGAAAGAATTCGAACTTCACCTTTAATGCCATGAGTATTAACAATTTTTCCTATGTATACATATTGTTTCATCTTTTATCTTCCACAACGAGTAAACAAGCAATTTCTATATTAAAAATAAGTTGAGAATCAACAACAGTTAAAGTTTTTATCTCACCATTTATACAATCTTTTATATAGAATTCATTTTTTCCTAACTCATTCTCAAAAACCATTAACTCCATCAATTCAGAATAACCATAAGTTTCTATCAATCTTTCTTTAATTTGATCATATAGACGACTTTCATACCTATGCATATCTAATCCTCCTTATAAAATTCATATAAAAGAATACTTGTTGCCACACCAACATTTAAACTTTCTACGCCTTCACTCATAGGAATATAGAGAAGTTCATCGGCTAAATTCTGTACTGCTTCCTCTACACCATTACCTTCATTCCCCATTATTATAGCATATTTATTTTTTAGAGTCATTTCTTTTATATTGGCTCCCTTATGAACATTCGTTGCATAAATAAAATAGTCTTGTTTCTTTAACTCTTTTATCATTTCTTTTAAATCTTTTTTTAATAAATTCAAATGAAAAAGGCTTCCTTCACTAGCACGTATAACCTTCTCGTTATAAAAATCAACTGTATCCAAACTACTAACAAGTGTATCAATACCAAAAGCAACACAACTTCGTAGAATAGTCCCTAAATTTCCTGGATCTTGAACGCCATCCAACATACACACATTTCCTTTAATTTCATGAGAATATTGTTTTTTACAAACCGCTAAAACACTTGTTCCACTGTCCTGACTTGAAAGTTTTTTTAAAATAGCTTCACTCACTTCAAAAAAAAGTATGCCTTCTACTTTAAATCGTACATCGTTTGCCAAAATCTCTTGCACACAATTTTTCTTTAAAGCTTCTTTTAATAAATGATCCCCTTCAATTAAAAATAACCCTTTTTGATCTCGATACTTTTTTATTTTTAATTTGGCCCACTCTTTGACTTTTTTATTTTCTAAAGACTCGATTCTCATTCTTCTCGTAACCTCTTTCTAGCTCTTTTATAATCTGGATAATACTTTGAAACCTGTTCCCAAAAACGATAACTATGATTGCCTTCGTAAAAATGACACAATTCATGAATAATCACATAATCGAGTAAATCAATATCCTTTTTCAAAAGCTCCGTATTTAAGGTAATAGTATTATTTCCTCGATTATTAACGCCCCATCTTGTTTTCATAGAACGAAATTTAAGCTGAAAGTCAGGAATATTTTTAAAATAAGGAAGTAAACGCTTTACTTCTTCTGTAAAAACTCTCTTTACTTCTTGCAAATAAAATTGATGAAGCATCTTTTCATTTTTAGTAAGTACAATATCACCATCAAACCGACAAGCTTTAACCGTTTCATCATAAAGAATTGTATATTTTTTTCCTAAATAATTAAAAAACAAATTATTTTCTTTCATTTTTGTAACACTTAAATACATTTTTAAAATCTTTTTTTTATTGTTTTCAATAAGATTAAATACTTCTTCCTCTTTTAAAAGTCTTGGACAAGTGGCATAAAGCTTGCCATCTTCTTTAAATCTAAAATAAATATTTTTATTTTTTTTTCGAACGAAAACAACATCTATTAAATAACCGTCTAAATTAACTTGCATAAGAATCACCTTTTGACATCAACTTTCGAATCATTTCAACTTCTTTTTGACCAATATTTTCATAAAATAAAGTAAAATAATTATCAGAGGTTAAAGAAAAATTAAGTATAAAATCATTCATTTTTTGTTTAAATTTAGAAAATTTATAGGCTCTTACTTTAGAATTTTCCAAAAAATCTATTTTATCAATTCTAATTTGATTTTCAAACTCAAGCTCACTTAAAAGATTTTGAAAAGAAAAATTAATGTATTTTATTAAATTAAAACAATTTTTATTGTAATAAAAAGTTATAAAAAAAATAAAATTAAAATAAATCATAAAGCCTAAAGTTTCTTCTCTCTCCACTACAATATCTTTCATTAAATACTTTATTTCTTCAATCCAGTCCATTAAAATCACCTAAGATAATTTAATTATACACTAAAACAGTAAAGAAAAAAATGCTATTTTAGTTTTAAACCGCGAATTAATTCCTTTTTAATCTCGTCTTGTTCAATATAATGTTCAAATAAATGCTCTGAAAAAGAATAATCTAAAAAAGATCCAACTTCTTCTATTATTTTTTCAATTGAAATATCAAGTATTTTTAGTAAAGATACTTTAAATTCCGGATAAAGTTGAAGAAGCGTTTCAAAGGTTTTTAAATCATCATATTCATAATTCTTCTTTTTCGAGCACTCAAAGGAAGGAGTGGGAAGAATAAACTGACCAAATTCGGAATGATAAGTATAATAAGGACTCCAAGTCACATTAAAAGAAAAATCAAAATCATAGATAGGGGCCAATTTAATTTCATCTTTTTCTTTTTCAAATAATAAATTATAAAATTGAAGATCTTTCAAACTCAGATAAATATGAAAACTCATCAAATCAAAGAACTTTTTCAAAAATGATTGATAAGAAGAGGTCGTATTAAAGAAGTTTTTCAAAAAAGAAAAATTAGCAAAAATAGACAAAAAAGGAAATAAATCAGAATTTCCATAAATATAGTCTTTCGTTGATTCGCGAAAGTTTAAAGAAGCCAGTCCTAAATTTCCATTAAAACTTGCGGGTTCAAAATGTACAACAGGCAAGCCATACTGTTTAGCAATTCTCTCACCTAAAAGGTGATTCATCATACCTTTAAAATTTCTCTGTTTGAAATAATAAAATTTGTTTTCTTTAACAAACCAAGAATTGTATCGGACCATCGTCATCTCATCAATATTTAAAAATTGAGCATTTTTTCTTGAATAAGGGACTCTATCTTTCAACTCTAACACTTTAATCGTTTCAGAAAACTTAAAATCTTGCAATTCCATAAACCCCTCTCCCAACTAGAAAATTTATTTTAACACAAAAGAAAAATAGCATCAATAATCTTCTGCTATTTCTTCAATGGCTTCAATTTCTGATTCTATAGCCTGTTTATATTTCTTTTTAAAGGCCACAACTCTCTTACGAAGTTCTTCCGCATCGGTCTCATATTTTTGAGCTTTAATTAAAGCATCATTGATAATTCGTGAAGCATTTTTTTTAGCTTCATCAATAATTCCTTTACTCTCATCCCGAGCCATCCTTTTAATTTGAGTGGAAGCATCTTCAGCAACCAAAATGGTTTTATTTAAGGTATCCTCTAAATTTTGATATTTTTTTAAATCAGAATTTAATTTTTCAATTTCTAAGTCTTGAGCTTTTAATTTATTAAGCATACTCTCATACTCTTTAGCAACAGTTGCAACAAAACTATTTACTTCTTCTTTATTATACCCATTAAAACTATTACTAAATCTTTTCACTGCTTCACCTCAAATTCACTTAAAATTAATTAACTATTCTACCACTCATTTTCCATATCGTCATCATTTTTCTCTTTTTCACTCTCATCAGAGATTTTTCCTTGAATGTTGACGTTTTTAGGAGTACATAAATATATACCAATTCCTATTTTTTGCATCTTTCCTCCTATAGAATAAATGCATCCGCTCAAAAAGTCAATAATTCTTTTTGCTTGAGCTGAGGTCACTCTTTTTAAATTGACAACAACACTATTTCTATTTTTCAAATGATCGGCAATTTGCTGACTTTCTGAGTAGGCACGAGGCTCCATTAAAATCATCTTATTGCCCATCTTATCGGCTTCTTTTAAGGCTTCTTCTTCACTACTATTATAGTATTCATCCTCGATCCCAACCAAATTATCTTCTCCATCAGAAAACAACTTTTTTAATTTATCTAATGCCATAACCATTCCTCTTTCTCTTTCTATTTACCCTACTATATATTATACTACCAAAGAATTAGGAATTTTTCAATTAGAATTCATATTATTTAAGTTCCGGCAAAATTTTAAACCCCATCTAAAAAGGAGAAAAGTTGCA
>CAJTYF010000004.1 GCA_910583945.1 uncultured Bacilli bacterium | reverse complement strand
TGGTGTGAGAGGGAAAAGCGTTCAATATTTATTGAAAAGTTTTCTCTACTCGATTGGAAAATTATCATTTACGCAGATTTTAGTACACACTCTTCACAAACAATTTTGAAAAAAGCAACATTTTAATGCATGTTTTCTATTTATCTACAATTTAATAATAGATTCAAAAAATTTTATCCTATTAAGAAACGAGGACGAACACCAAGCGGGTATTTAGCAACATAACAACCATTGGAATAACCAAAATCACTAGCATATGCAAATCGATCCACACCAGTAACATTTTTTAACCAATAAATGTAGTCCCATAGCTATTAATAAACTCAGGTTTTAATTGGAATAATGCATATTGTCTATTATCAATTCCCGTATCATAGCCAGCACTTGACCAGACATTTGTCCCGTATACATTTTGTTCACTCATTAAATCAATACTTCTAGAATACCAAGCCCAATCGTCTGTTGTTCCTTTCCAGATTCCTCCACTTTGATTTATGGTGTTTGAACTAATTCGATTTGTCAGTAAATTTTGATATTCAATTATATGACTTTCGAACGCCTTTCCTATTACTCCATCACGAGTTACTAAGTTTGGTAAAGTTTCGGTTGCCATTTTACTGTTCGCGTAACCACCTTCGGTTGTATCTGTATCATTCATTCCTAACTTTATTAATGATTCTGCGGGTATTATTGTTGCATGATGTTTGGTAAGTGGCGTATCTCCACTATATAAATAATTATCAATATCGGCTATTAACCAAATGTATTCTTTTCCATCAGTATGAATCGTTTTTATATAATCACCGACATATATGTCTTCAAAACTTCCATTACTGATTCTTGTATATAAACTTCCATCTGTATAATAACGAGTTATATCTTTTCCTCGATACGTATTTCGATGTAACGCTTTTCCTGCTTCAATGTATTTATTGTATTCTTCTTCACTTAATCCACTTGTAAACTCGACGTTGCATTTTGATTCACTGCTGACATTGTTTAATACTAAGTTCCAATTGTTATAATCCCATTCCCCAAATGTTCCATTTGTACAATGCACATTCGTTTTATATAACCCTCTTTCTGGAATACTTTCACTTTTTTTATCATCTATGATGACAGAAAGCAGTTTAATATCGTAGCCAAAATCAGGGATTCTTCCCTTTAATACATTAAAACTTTTCTTCATAAAAGGCATAGGTTTTGTATAGAATGACACTTCCAATTATTAGTACTATTCCTAGTATAGAACTTATAATGATTTTGTTTCTTTTTACATTTTTATTGAAATGTTTAAATTTCATAAATCTCCTCCTTTAAAAATAAAATTTAGGGATTACTAGTGCACATGATAATCTTCTAATTTTACCTAATAGTATTATAACAAAAATATCGCATTTTTGTTCATAATTTTGAAAGCATTTTAATAAATGGGAAAATCAATTTAGGTGAAAAGTGATGATGAACGAAAGACTAAAAGACATACGAGAAGAAAGAGGGCTTCTCCAAAAGGATTTAGCGAATATTTTTCAAATCTCTCGGAAAAGTTATTCTAGATGGGAAACTGGGGAAATAACGATACCTTTAACTCATTTAAATACATTATGTAACTATTTTAACTTAAGCATGGATTATGTTATTTGTTTAACAAGAAAAAACACAGGAAGTGGTAGGCATGAACTAGACGCCAAAAAAATTGGTAGTCGTCTAAAAGAATTAAGAAAACAAAATAATTTATCTCAAATGGATTTAGCCAATTTTTTAAATACCACACAATCCACAATTAGTGCTTACGAATCAGGAAAAACAACTATTTTAACTTCTTTTGCGTTACAAATAGTCAAAAAATATAAAATATCATTAGATTGGCTATGCGGTAGATCAAATCAAGAAAAAAAATAGAATTTTAAATGGAAAAATAGACACAATGACCATTAATTGCTTTAACTAAAAAATACCCCATTATTTGTAAAAAGTTTTATGAAAAGTAAGAGAATTATTATTCTTATAAAGAAGCAATAGAGGTCTTAGAAAATCCTAAAATTCTTTATCACATCATTTTTTTTAATACAAGAGTCTAGGAAGAAAATAAAGTACATCCTTTTAATGAAAAATATAAGTTTAATAGAGAAAAAGGATACAGTTCTTTTGTTAAGAAAAAGAATACCTGTTTTTTGCCAAAATTTCAATGACTTCAGTTTTAAGTGTGTCCGTTAAATTTTATTTAAGTGATGATGCACAAGAAAAAATAAGAAAATTAATTAAGAAATAATTATATATTTTAGCCTATAATAAAGAATGATTTTTTCGTTTCAGCTCCATACTATAAAAAGAAATAATATAGACTTTATAAAGTGCTTTTGATAAAATGAAATTGGAAGTGGTTTTGATGTATGTGAATGGTCACGACATATTTATAATCGTATTTATAACTTTTTTAAGTAGTTTAATCTTAACACCAATTGTTGAAAAAGTGGCTCGACACGTTAAAGCACTAGATTATCCAAATAAAAGACGTTTAAATAAAATTCCCATGCCAACTATGGGAGGACTCGCTATCTTTTTATCATTTATGCTTGGTTACATGTTGTACGCAAGAAGTAGTGTTCAAATGCTTTCCATATTAATTGGAAGTTTTCTATTAATTCTTATGGGGATGATTGATGATATTAATCCAATTAAAGCTAAATATCAATTAGTCGTCCAATTAGCTTCTGCCGCTATCATTACTTTTTATGGTGGGATTACATTAGATTACGTAAGTATTTTGGGAGTAAACATCACTTTTTTAGCTCCATGGAATTACCTTGTCACTATGATCATTATTGTTTCAATTATTAACGCTATAAACTTATCCGATGGTTTAGATGGCTTATCATCAGGAATTAGTTCTATTTACTTTTTAACCATCGCTATCATAGCTTTTATTATGAATGCTAAAGAAGGATTAGACACCACTTTATCTTTAATTATGCTAGGTTCAACTTGGGGATTTTTAGTCTATAATTTTCCTCCCGCAAGAATTTATGTAGGAGACACAGGAAGCAACTTTTTAGGTTTTATCATTGCTGTCATTGCTCTATTAGGATATAAAACCGCTACCTTTACTTCTTTAATTATTCCTCTTTTAATATTAGCAACCCCACTAATTGATGTCTTTTTTTCTATAATTAGAAGAATTTTAAAAGGTCAAAACCCTTTTAATACGCCTGATAAAGAACATTTTCACCATCAACTTCTTAAAATGAAATTCTCGACACGCTCATCTCTTTTAATTATCTATGCCATTGATATCCTCTTTGCCGCCGTCTCTATTTTTTATGCTTTAGGGGATACCTATTACGCTATATTTATCTATATTGGTCTTATGATTGTATTCTTATTTATTGTTTTAAAAACCGATATATTATTTAAAAGAAGTAAGGAGTCCAAAGATGAAAATAAAAAAACTCATCGCTCAAAATCGAGAAATCATTAGTTATCTTATAGTAGGCTTATTAACAACCCTTGTAAGTTTAAGTACCTATTTTATTTGTACACATACCTTTTTAAATCCAGAAAATGCGTTTGAAATTCAAATCGCTAATCTCATTTCTTGGTTTTTTTCAGTAACGTTTGCTTATATAACCAATCGTATATTTGTATTTAAAAGTCAATCAAAAAATTATATAAAAGAAATTTTTAGTTTTTTTACCTCACGAATGGCAACACTTTTAATGGATATGGGAATCATGTTTTTTATTGTAACGTTAATGCACTATAACGATGGTGTAGGGAAATTAATCAGCCAAGTTGTGGTGATAGTTGCTAATTATGTCTTAAGTAAAGTATTTGTTTTTAAAGGAGAAAATAAGAAATGAAATGGATAAAAAATAACTTTTTAACTTTAGGAATCTTGTTCCTCTCATTCATCCACTTATACACACCGCTATTTTATAAAAACTATCATTTTTCTTTAGTTGTTAACACCATTTGTTTCTTAATCGTACTGATTTATTTATTAAAAAAAACAAATCATCAGAAAGTGATTTTTTTCTTAATAGGTTATTTTTTAATAGAAGTCATTTACTTAATTACAATAAAAGGGTCTTTTTTTACAAACGTTTCTCAAGTTTTAACCTTTTTTTCCCTTCCTTTGTTTATCCTGTTTTTTTCAAATCTTCCTAAAAAAACAAATCATCATCAAATAACGTTTCTCTTTGTCTTCTTTTTTATTCTTTCCTTATTTTTACAAAACGGTGACGAACTTAATTTATTAAATTTAATTTTTTTACCCTTTATTTTAACTTACGCTTTTAAAAGCCATAGTTATCTTTTAAAAATGATGCTTTTTATTTTAATTTTTTTAACAACATTAAGAGCTAAAAATACCCTTTATACGTTTAGTTTATTAACAATAATTGTTCTTTTCTGTTTCATCAATTATAAAAAAATTCTAAAAAGTATAAAAAAGAACGAATTAAAAAGTTTAGTCTTTCTAGCTATGCTCCTAGGAATTATAGCTTTATCTATACCAAATATAGATGGAGTTTCATTAATTAAAGAAAAAGATTTTTTTAATCTTTTTAGCGAATTAGACTTATCTTCTAGTTCTATTTTATTAGGGGGTCATTTTTCTTTGCAGAATAACAATGACGCCTTGAATCTTTTTGTTTCTTTGGGAGGAATCGGGTGTTTAGTCTATAGCCTCCTTCTTATTTATATCTTTATAAAAATCAAAAGATTTAAAAATAATAAACTTGCTTTAAGTTGTTTCTTAGTTTTATCTTTCGTTACAAAAAACACCCTAACCAATCCTTTCTTAATTCTTTTATTATCTTTTTTATTTCTTAAAATAGACAAAAAGAAAGAAGACAAGGATGTTCTTCTCGTATCGAATATGTATCCAAGTCTTAAATACCCGCATTATGGAATATTTGTTAAAAACACCTATGATTTACTTATCAACAATAACTATAAAGTAGATTTAGTCATAATGTATAAACAAGACAGCTTCAAAAATAAATTCCTTTCTTATTTAAAACTCGTATCTTTCTCCTTTTTTAAAGCCATTTTTAATAATTACAATTACATTTATGTCCACTTTGCTTCTCATTCACCTGTAGGTGTTTTACTTCCTTATCTTTTTTCTAAAGAAACGAAGTTGGTCATGAATACACATGGTAACGATATAGTCCCAGATCAAAAAGAAGACGAGCGCTATTTATTTATTAGTCGGCTTTCAATAAAACTAGCGGACGTTGTGGTAGCCCCTTCCTTTTATTTTAAAAAGATTTTATTAAGAAATTACAACGTACCTCAAAATAAAATTATCGTGTACCCATCAGGTGGAGTCGATGTCAAAAAATTTCATAAAATACCAAAAAAAGAAGCTCAAAAAAAATTGAATCTGGATAGCAAAATAAAGTACTTTGCCTTTGTAGGACGCATTGAAAAAGACAAGGGTTACGATACTTTAATAAAAGCGATGAATCATTTGAAAAAAAGGGAAAAATTAAAGAACCTAAAATTTATTCTTGTCGGAAGCGGTCGAGAAGAGAATCGACTGAATGATTTAATAAAAAAATATAAGCTTGAAAAAAGCATTATTAGAAAACCTCTAGTTAATCAACAAGAACTCGTTTCTATCTATAATAGTGTCGAAGCTTTGATTTATCCCACAAGAAGAAAAAGCGAAAGCTTAGGTCTTACTGGATTAGAAGCGATGGCTTGTGAAACCTTAGTCATTGGTAGCAATAAGTATGGTCCTAGCGATTACCTAAAAAATGACAAAAACAGTCTCACCTTTAATCCATTAGATGATTTAGAAGTAGCAGATAAAATAATAGAAGCTTTAAATATGAGTAAAAAAGAAAAAAATAAATTAACTAACAAGGGACGTAAGACCGCACTCAGCTACAGTTTAGAAAATACAAAAGCACTATTTTTAAGTATATTTAAAAATTAAATAAAAAGACAAGTTTAAAGGTCTTTTCTTTAAGTAAAATTACATTTTTTTCCATTTCTTTTCACTTTATGATAAAATGATAAAGAGGGTCATGTATGAAAAATGCAATAATAATTTTAAACTACAACGATAGTGACAACACAAAAAAAATACTAAAAAAAATAAAAAATTATAAAATACTAGATTACATTATTGTTGTAGACAATAAAAGCACCGATGATTCTTTAAAAAAATTAAAAAACTTTGAAAATGAAAAAATAAAAATAGTCCCCGCTTTAGAAAATAAAGGCTATGCCGCTGGAAATAATGTCGGAATTAAATATGTTTTAGAAAATTTCAAGGTAGAAAATATCATTATTTCTAATCCAGACATTATTGTAGAAGAAGAAACCATTAGTCATCTTTTAGAGCATTTAAAAAAGAAAGAACTAGCGGCGATAGCACCAGTAGTAAAAGAACCTAATGTCCTTTCGCGAGGTTGGCGTCTTCCTACGTTTTTTTCAGAACTCATAGCAAATATTCCATACTTTAGAAGATATGAAATGAACCTTTTAGCATATAAAGAAAAGGACTATCAAAAAGAATTAACCCAAGTAGAAGTTGTAAAAGGCTGTTTTTTTATCATCAAAAAAGAAGCCTTAGAAGCTATAGGGTTGTTTGATGAGCATACGTTTCTTTATTACGAAGAAATCATTATGGGAAAAAAATTAAAAGCTAAAAATTTAAAAACCTACATAGACAACAAGAGTACAGTCATTCATGCTTTATCACAAAGCGTTGACAAAAGTGTAAAAAAAATAAATAAGTTTAAATACTTAAAAGAAAGTCAATACTATTATGAGAGAGAGATTAATAAGATGAGTAGGTGGAAGGTGTTCATTTTACGCTTTTTTTATTATCTATATTTAGGAATGTTAAAAATGACACATTTATTCAGGAGGTAACATGAAAAATATTATAATCATCGGTGCCAGAGGGTATCAATATAATTATGGAGGTTGGGAAACCTTTGTAACCAATCTTATTGACAATTACCAAGATAAAAATGTAAAGTTTCATGTACCAGAAATCACTAATGAAAAAGCAAAAAAGAAAAAAATAATTGAAAAAAACAACGTATCTTGTCTCCAAATTTATTCTCCAAATTTAGGATTTGTCACAATGTTTAATTATGCCATTTTAGCATTAAAATATATGAAAAAGTACATTAAAGAAAACAATTTGAATAATGTAACCATTTATATTTTAGGTTGTCGCGTGGGTCCATTTTATAAAACTCTAATCCGTCCTCTTAAGAAAATGGGAGTTAAAATTTATTTAAATCCTGATGGATTAGAGTGGACAAGAGAAAAATGGAATGGTTTGATTAGGCAATGTTTTAAAATAAGTGAATACTGTATGGTTAAACAGAGTGATAAAATTATTTGTGATGCCAAAGCCATTCAAAATTATATTGATAATCGATATAAAAAATTTCATAAAGAAACCCATTTTATACCTTATGGAGCGTATTTAAACGGGAAGGGTTTACAAAATGAAATTGTAAATAAGTTGTTCAAAAAATATAAATTAAAAGTCAATAACTATTATTTGATTGTCGGTCGCTTTGTCCCAGAAAATAACTACGAACTCATGATAAAAGAATTCATGAAAAGTAAAACTAAAAAAGATTTAGTTATTATATCCAACATAGAAGAAAATAAATTTTATAAAGAATTAAAAGAAAAAACTAAATTTGATACAGACAAAAGAATTAAATTTGTAGGTGCCGTTTATGATAAAGAAGCTTTAATATACATAAGAGAAAACGCCTATGCCTATTTACATGGACACAGTGCTGGTGGAACCAATCCTAGTCTACTTGAAGCCTTAGCCACCACTAAAGTAAACATTTTATTTAATGCGGTTTACAATGTTGAAGTAGGCATGATGGCTTGTCTTTATTTTAGTAAAAAAGAAGATGATTTAAAAAGAATAATTGAACGTGTCGAACAATTTGATGAAAAAACACGACAAAAATATGGTAAGTTAGCCAAAGATAGAATAAAAAAAGAATACACTTGGAAATTAATAGTAGAAAAATATAAGAAAATTTGGTAATTTAAGAAAAAAATGATATGATGATATAGAAATGAGGATGAAGATGTCAAAAAAAGAAAAAGAATTAGCAATTACAATTGAAAATGTTAAAAAATCTTTTAAGCTATTTTATGATAAACCATCTACTTTAAAAGAACGACTTGTTTTTTGGAACAAAAAAAAGAGTGATAAACATACTGTTTTGAATAATATTAACTTAGAAATAAAGAAAGGAGAAACAGTAGCACTTATTGGGACAAACGGAAGTGGAAAATCAACGCTTTTAAAAATGATGACCAAAATTATTTATCCAACAAAGGGAAAAATTCAAACTTATGGAAAATTAACGTCATTATTAGAATTAGGTGCAGGTTTTCATCAAGATTTTACTGGTAGAGAAAACATCTATTTTAATGCTGCAATTTTTGGCTTAACAAAAAAAGAAATCGATTTAAGATTAAACGATATTATTGAATTTTCAGAACTAGGAGAATTTATTGATAGTCCTGTTCGAACTTATTCATCGGGAATGTATATGAGGCTTGCCTTTTCGGTTGCTATAAATGTTGATGCCGAAATTCTTCTTATTGATGAAATATTAACTGTAGGAGATCAACATTTTCAAGACAAATGTTTTGAAAAATTGAAAGAACTTAAAAATAGCAATAAAACAATTGTTATTGTAAGTCATAGTTTAGAAGCGATAAAAATTCTTTGTGACCGTGCAATTTGGTTATTTAATGGAGAACTAAAAATGGACGGAAAAACAGAAAAAGTTATTGACGAATATTTAAAGGTGTGTGGTTAATATGCAATCTTTTTTTAAAGAGCTATATAATTATCGAGAATTATTAAAAACAAATGTCAAAAAAGAAATCCGAGGAAAATATAAAGGTTCTTTTTTAGGAATACTATGGTCATTTGTAAATCCTTTACTCATGACTTTAATTTATGCTATTGTTTTTCCATTTTTGTTAAGAAATACAACACCACATTACGTCACTTATTTAATTATTGGTATTTTACCATGGAATTGGTTTACCACAGTTATAAGTCAAGGAACTTCTACTTTTTTAGCCAATGCTGGAATAATTAAAAAGGTTTATTTTCCTAGAGAGATACTTCCAATAAGTGTTGTAACAAGCGGATTAATTAATTTTCTAATTTCTTGTATTATTATAATAATATTTTTAATATGTAGTGGTATTGGATTTAGTATAAATATTTTATTTTTACCCTTAATGTTATTTGCTCAATTTATAATATCGTTGGCAATTATACTTGTAACCAGTTCTATAAATGTTTATATTAGAGATGCTGAATATATCATTAACTTTTTTATTCAAATGTTATTTTATGCAACTCCCATATTGTATAGCTTAGATATGTTTCCAAATTATATTCAAAATTTGTTACTCATCAATCCATTAGTAACAATTATAAATGGATACCGAAATATATTCTATTATCAAACCATTCCCCCTATAAAATCATCATTAATAATAGTAGGAGTAGGATTAATTGCATTGTATATTTCTTATAAAATATTTAAAAAATTAGAAAAAGGTTTTGCAGAGGAATTATAATGAAATTAGCTGGAATAGTAGTTTGGTATAATCCAACAAAGGAAGATAAAGAAAATATTTATTCTTATTTACCTAGTTTAGATAAATTATATATATTTGATAATAGTAGTAAAAAAAATAATTTTTCAAAAAATTCAAAAATTGAATATATCTTTAATAGCAAAAATGATGGAATAGCAAAAGCATTAAACTGTGGCGCTGAAAAAGCCATAAAAGAAGAATTTCATTGGTTATTAACAATGGATCAAGATACATCTTTTCCAAAGGAAAAACTGGAAAAATTAAAAAAATATTGTCAATTAGATGTAGAAAAAGTAGGCATTATTTGTCCATGGTTAAATACCAAATTACACGTGGAAAAACCAAAAGAAGAAATTGATTATCCTTTAGATGTAATGACGTCAGGTAACCTTTTAAATCTAAAAGTATTTAAGAAAATTGGTGGTTTTAAAGAAGAATTTTTTATAGATGGCGTTGATATAGAGTATTGTTTAAGATTGAAAAGAAGAAATTATCACATAATGCGTATAAACAAAATAGAAATTAAACATAATCTTGGTAACATTTTTTATAAGAATTTTTTTAACAAAGAATTAATTTGTATGAATCATTCATATACAAGATACTATTATCGAATAAGAAATTACCGTTACATAAGAGATTTATACATAGATATGGAACCTGAATTTTGTGAAATTTTGGTAAAGTTTAAATCTATGTTATGGTGTATTGTATTTTACGAAAAAAATAAATGGAAAAAAATAAAAGCCATGTGGGATGGTTATAAAGATTACAAAAAAAATAAAACAGGAAAATATGAAAATTAGAGGTGGTATACTTTGGGAAAAGTAAAGTATTTAGCAGAAAAGTCATGTGAAACAATTGCTGAGGAAGGGGTCACAGAATTTATAAAAAAAACAGGGCGATATCTTTTTAAAGTGAAACCAAAAACATATCAATCATGTAAAGATATTTTATTTATAAATGGATGTTGGCTATCTCATCCAGCCAGATATCGTGTAGAACATCAAATGGAGCAATTAAATGCAAATGGTATTTCTAGTGATATGGTATTTTATGAAGATTTAAATGTGAAAACAGAAAAATTTTATCGTGCCTTTGTGTTCTTTAGATGCCCAATAACCAATACAATAAAAGAATTTATAGAAAAAGCAAAATATAACAATAAAGTAGTTTTTTATGATATTGATGATTTAGTATTTGATGAGAAATATACAAAAACTATAAAATATTTACAAACTCTTTCTAAAGAAGAATTAGATAATTACTATGATGGTGTTAAAAGAATGAAAGAGACTTTAAAATTATGTGATTATGCAACAACTTCTACAGAAACATTATCTAATGAATTAAAAAAATATGTAAAAGAAACTTATATTAATCGAAATGTAGCTTCTGAAAAAATGCTAGAATTATCATTAAATGCCATAAAAAAAGTAAAAAGAGATGAGAATAAAATAATACTGGGCTATTTAAGTGGAAGTATAACCCATAATGCCGACTTTGAGCTTATTTTTCCCGTAATCAAACGATTAATGAGTGAGAAAGAAAATGTTTATTTAAAATTAGTTGGAGAATTAGATATTCCAGAAGGTTTAAAAGAATTTGAAAATCGTGTAATAATAGAAAAATTTATAGAATGGCAAAAATTACCGGATTTAATTGCTTCTATTGATATTAATTTGGCTCCTTTAGAAGAAAGTTTATTTAATAATGCGAAATCAGAAAATAAATGGACAGAAGCCTCTTTAGTAAAAGTAGTAACAATTGCATCTGATGTAGGAGCATTTAAAGTAATAAATAATAACATAGATGGTATTTTATGCGAAAATACTGAAAAAGACTGGTATAATAAATTGAAAAACTTAATTGAAAATAAAGACTTACGAACAACATTAGGAAGCAATGCCTTCGAAAGAACAAGAAAGAATTATATTACAACATATAGCGGCTATCACTACGCCAAATATATAAAATCAAAACTTACAAAATCTCTAGCTTTTGTTTTACCAACAACGAATATAAGCGGTGGTGTAAATGTAATCATAAAACATTGTCATATATTACGTAAACATGGATTTGACGTTTTTATAATTAACATGGACAATAATGAGCAAAATATAATCAATAACGAAGGAGAAATAAATGTAATTACAGCAGAAGAAACAAATAAAAAAAGTAAAATTATTTGTAACATTGATACACTAGTCGCCTCTTTATGGTCTACTCTTTATTATTGTTTAAAGTATCCAAACAAAAATAACATTTCGTATTTAGTTCAAAATTTTGAAACAGACTTTATGAAATATGGGAATTACATGAAACAAGTGGCTAATTCTACTTATTCATTCAATAATGTAAATTACTTAACGATTTCTAAATGGTGTAAAAGTTGGTTAGAAAATGACTTTGAAAGAAAAGTAAAATCGGCTTTAAATGGAATTAATTTAGAAAAATTTCCTTTCCACAAACGTGATTTTAAAGGGAAGATAAAGATATTAATAGAAGGAAATAGTAGCGATTATTATAAAAATGTAGATGAAAGTTTTAAAATAGTAGAAGAGTTAGACAAAAATAAGTATGAAATTCATTACCTTTCTTATCAAGGAGAACCTAAAAAATGGTATTATGTTGATAAATTTTTACATAAAGTTCCTTATGATGAAGTGGGAAAAATTTACGCTTCTTGTGACATTTTAATAAAATCTAGTATTTTAGAAAGTTTTTCTTATCCGCCATTAGAAATGATGGCTACTGGAGGAATTGTAATAGTCGTTCCAAATGATGGAAATAAAGAATATCTAAGAGATAATGTTAATTGTTTATTCTATGAAAGAGGAAATATTAAAGAGGCTATTGCAAAAATTGAACAAATTAGAAAGGATAAAAACTTAAGAGAAAAATTAATCAATGAAGGATTAAAAACAGCAAAAAATAGAGAATGGTCAAAAATAGAAAAAGAAATTATTAATTTATATAAGGATTAATTCGTGATACAATAAAAGATAAGTGGTGAGAATATGTCAAAAGAAAAATTAAAAATAGAAACTCTCTTTATTATGATTTCGATCTTTTTTGGAATACTATTTGTTTTAATTATTCCACCTTTACAATCACCAGATGAAGATTCACATTTTTTAAAATCCTATTTAATGAGTCAAGGAACTTTTTTACCCGAAAAAGTAAATGATAATGTAGGTTTTTATTTACCTGAAAAATTAGATAACTATATTCGCGATAAACAATCTTATATGGGTAATATTGAAAAAAAATATACTTATAGCGAAATTTATTTTGAACAATTATTACCTTTTTCTTATGATTCTGTAATCTTTAAAGATATTTCAACATCAAAAATAACACCTATTGCCCATATTATACCAGCAATAGGAATACGTATTGCATTAATTAATCAATCTTTTGATAGTCAAGGAATAGTTGGACCAGCCGTTCTATTACAATTTGCTCGAGCATTTAGTTTGATAATTTACACCATTATAGGTTATTTTGCTATTAAAATAACACCAAAATTTAAAAAAACATTTTTTACTATCTTACTTTTGCCAAGTGTATTATTTTTAAGAAGTACAGTCACCTATGATTCTTTATTGGTTGTAATAACAGCATTATCCTTAGCCAAAATGCTAAAAATATATGAAGAAAGTAATTATAAATTCAAAAAATGGGATTATATTTTATTTATTAGTTGTGGCTTTATTCTTTTAAACATTAAAACTGTTTATTCTATTGTTTTCTTGTTAATGTTCTCTATACCTAAAGAACGTTTTGGTTCATTAAAAGGAAAAATTAAGTCTTTTAGCATAATGATTATGACGGTTTTGATACTTACGATTTTAATGAAATTATTATATATAGGATTAAATTCTCCAACAAGTGAGATCGTAATGGCTCAAATCAAATTTGTAACTCAAAATCCTTTTTTAACATTTAAGATTTTAAATAAAAATATATTAAATCAAATTCCAAATCAATTCTATTGGATGGTCGGAACAGTGGGGCTATTAGATACTTATTTTCCTGTATTGTTAGTGAATTTAATTTATTTCAATTTATTTATTATTATTGTTACAGAAATTATAGAAGAAAAATGTTGTTTATCTAGTTGGATAAATATTTTATATATTATTCTAATTTATTTATCAATTATTGCAATTTATGCATCTATGTATATTTCTTGGACTCCAGTTATAGTGAATAAAGTCGGTGGATTAGAGATTACAGGAGTACAAGGTAGGTATTTTATACCATATTTATTTATGATACCATTTTGTTTAAGCAATAAATATATAAAAAGTTTTTCTTTAAAATTTGAAAAAAAATTGTTATATGTAAAAAAAGTAGTAAATAAATATTATTGGTTTTTTCCTACTTTAACAATTCTTATAAGCTTGTTTGTGGTAATAGAAAGATATTATATTTAAAAAAATAGAATAACAAATGATTTAGTAAAATATTTAGCAAAAATTAAACTTTAATTTGAACTATAAAAAAGGCTATAACAGCTTTTTTTCTTTATGTTCTCTAAATTAAATGTTATACTAAATATATCGGAGGTATTCATGAAAAATCAAAAAGTAAAAATATTACTCATCATTCCAGCTTATAATGAAGAAGAAAATATATTAAATACATATAAAACAATAGAAGACTATAATAAAAAAAATAAAATCAATTATGATGTAATTGTGATTAATGATGGTTCTTTAGATAACACCAGTCGTATATGTCATGAAAATAACATTTCTGTTATTGATTTAATTAGAAATTTAGGAATAGGAGGAGCCGTTCAAACAGGTTACAAATATGCTTTAGAGCACAACTATGATATAGCTATTCAATTTGATGGAGATGGTCAACACGACGTTAATTACGTAAAAGATATTATTAAACCTATTCTAGAAAAAAAAGCCAACATGGTAATTGGTTCAAGATTTATAGATAATACCAAAAGTGATTTCAAATCGACAAAAGCCAGAAGAATAGGAATAAATATTATTTCTAAAATAATCAAATTAAAAACAAAAATAAAAATATATGATACAACAAGTGGCTTTCGTGCCGGAGATAAAGAAATTATAAAGCAATTTGCTCTGACTTATCCAACAGAATATCCAGAACCCATTTCTACGGTAGAAGTCATAAACCACAATAGAAAAATTAAAGAAGTGCCTGTAAATATGAAAGAAAGGATAGGAGGAAAATCTTCCATTAACTCATGGAAAAAGGCATATTATATGATTAACGTTATCTTATCAATTTTACTAATGAGGAAAGGAAAATAAACATGAGTACACATTTGAAAATATTTTTAATCATTTTCTCTTTATTTTTAATGGGAATTCTATTAACTTTGATAAGTAAAAGAAAATTACCCATTAAATACTCCTTATTTTGGTTTTTCTCTTCCTTACTAATATTTTTAGTTGGACTATTTCCCAATTTTATTGAAATATTTACTTCATTCATTGGTTTTCAAACAACATCAAACTTAGTGATTGGAATAATTTTAGGAATCGTGTTATTCATTACCTTGCTATTAACATTAATTATTTCGGAACAAAAACAGAGAATTAAATTGTTAGTGCAAGAAGTTTCATTATTAAAAGAAAAAATAAATAGAAAAGAATAAAGAAAACATATTAAAAAAAATGAAGGAGGGGAATATGGTTAATACAAAAAAGAATTTTATTTGGAATTTATTAGGCACAACAGCGAACGCATTTGTTTCCCTCTTTTTCCTTATAATTGTCAATAGAATCAATGGTACATCGGAAGCGGGTATTTTTTCGTATGCTTTTTCTATTGCTTGTTTATTTTATATTATCGCCTTATATTACAATCGTGTTTATCAAGTTGCCGATACAAAAAATACTTACACAAAAAATCAGTTTATATCGAATAGAATAATGACTTCGTTCATTACTGTCCTAATTAGCGTAATTTTTACATTAGTGAATCGATTTGACTTTTATAAAAGTAGTATAATTATTTTTCTAACTCTATTTAAAATTCTAGAAGCTGTAAGTGATTGTTTTCATGCTTTTTTTCAAAAGAAAGATCAACTCTATTTAGTTGGAGAATATTTAACTATAAAGGCAATCTTAGGAATTTTATTCTTTCTAATATTAGATTATCTTACTAAAAATATTCTTTTCTCTATTTTAGGGTTGATTTTCATAAACATGATTGGTTTATTCATCGAAATAAAAAAATATTTTAAAATATATAAAGAAAAATTCAAATGGCAAACCGATAAAATGTTTTCTTTATTAAAAAGCGTATGGCCTCTATTTTTATTTTCTTTTTTAAATATCTATCTAAATAATTGTCAAAAATACATTTTAGAATATTTTATGAATGAAGAATTTCAAACCATCTTAGGAATTATTATTATGCCCGCAACTATGTTGAGTTTATGTGGTCAATATTTAATTGGTCCCTTATTAAATGAACTGTCTTTAAATTATCAAAAAAAACAATTAACAATTTTTTCAAAAACATTTACAAAAATGAATATAGCTTTTATATTTATGGGAATGTTTATATTTTTAATGGCCTTTATATTCGGTATTCCCGTGTTAAATATCATATATAATATAAACTTGGATTCCTATAAAATCGCTTTTTTAACCATAATTATTGGAGCAATCTTTTATGCTTTAAGCACAATAATCTCAAATGGTTTGGTCATTATGAATAAAAATAAAGAACAATTAGGAATTTTTATAGTAAGTTCCCTAATTTCAACATTAATATCAATAATTTTAATAAAAACGTATTATTTGAACGGAGCTAGTGTCGCCTACTTAATGACTATGATTATTCATTTTATATTAAGTTATTTAGTATTTAAAGTGAATTTAAAAGAAGGAAGTGAAGTAAATGAAAATAGCAATTGATGTAACTTGGTTAAAACCAGGAAAATCTGGTGGAGTAGAATCTATGTTTAGAAATTTATTAGAAGGCCTTGTAAATCATAAAGATGAAAATATCTATTATTTACTATTAGCCCAAGATAATTATCATACTTTTTTAGAATACGAAAAGAATCAAAAAGTTAAATTAATTAAATGCAATACGAAAGCAGAAAATGTAAAAGCTCATATACTATGGCAAAATTTATTTCAATATAGAGTACTAAAAAAATACAACTTAAAAAATTGTTTTTTTCCAGTTTATGAAAGACCTATTTTTAAAAACAAAAAAATAAAAACGATTACCACCATATGTGACATTTTAGCCTTCCATTACCCAAATTATTTTTCAAAATTAGAAAATATGTGGTTTAAATTGGGATGGAAAGCCGCCATCAAACAAAGTGACAAAGTGATTGCCATTACAAATTTTACCAAAAGAGATTTAGAAAAGAATTTCAATGCCAAGAATGTTCAAAGGATTTATGTTCCAGTGGACATTAAAAAAGAAGAATTTATTGACTTCAAAAAATTAGAAAAAAAATATGGTATAGAACAAAATAACTATTATTATGCGATTTGCTCTACATATCCCCATAAAAATTTAATGACCTTGTTAAAAATGATGGAGGAAATAAACAAGTACAAAAATATCCCACAAAAACTAATTGTTTCTGGAGTGAAAGGATATCAACAAGACACTTTAATGCAAGAATTAAAAGAGAAAAAATTAAATAAAAAAGTAATATTTACAGGATTTGTCAGTAATGAGGAACGGAATACACTTTTAAAAAACGCCAATATATTTTTATTTCCTAGTATTTTTGAAGGGTTTGGGATGCCACCTATTGAAGCCATGCATTTAGGAAAAAGAGTATTGACGACCAAGTGTGCCTCAATATATGAAGTTACTAAAGGAAAATGTTTTTATGTAGAAGATCCTCACGATATACGAGAGTGGCTTCAAAAAATCGAAGAAATTCAAAAAGAAAAGGAAAAGAAAATAGATTTTAAAGAATATAAAAAAGAAAGAATAACACAAGAATATTTAAAATTGTTTAATCAAGTATTTAAATAATCAGGGAGGATATATGGAAATAAAAAAAAGGGCTTTAATCACTGGAGTTAGTGGCTTTGTAGGCAAATATCTAATTGGAAAATTATATGAAGAAAATTATGAAATTTTTGGTACAACATTATCTGGAGATTTGTATGATGATCCTCGAGTAACCAAATTGCACTTAGACTTAACTGACTATTATTCCACAAATAAAATAATAGGAGAAATAGAACCTGATGAAATTTATCATTTAGCTAGCCAAAGCTCCGTAAAAATATCTTGGGAAAAACCGCAATTTACAACCGAAGTAAATAGCATAGGAACCATTAATTTATTAGAAAGCGTGAAAGAACATTGTCCAAAAACCAAAGTTTTACTCGTTGGTTCTTCAGAAGAATACGGTGAAACTTTTAAAATAAACAAGCAACCTACTGAAGAAGAAAAATGTTTTCCTAATAATATGTATGCCATAACTAAATATACACAAAGTTTAATTGGCAAAATGTATGTAAAAGCCTATCACTTAAATATTATTATGACAAGAAGTTTTAATCATGTAGGACCAGAACAATCACCACAATTTGTCATAAGCGATTTCTGTAAACAAGTGGCAGAAATAGAGCTTTTAGAAAGTAACCCAATTATTTATGTAGGAAATCTTGAGTCTGCTAGAGACTTTTTGGATGTCCGTGATGTAGTAAATGCTTATTATGAATTATTAAAAGAAGGAACAGTAGGAGAAATTTATAATGTAGGAAGTGGAAAGTCTTATAAAATTTCTGAACTTTTAAATAAAATAATTTCTTTCTCAAACCTTGATATCATTGTTAAAATCGATAAAAACAAATTTAGACCTGTTGAAATTGAAGAAACATCCGCTGAAATTAGCAAAATAATTTCTGATACAAAATGGAGGCCTCAATATAATTTAGAAGAGACTATTTTAAATACTTTAAATTTTTGGCGTAAAAAAGTTATAGAAAAACAAATGAAATTAAATCGCAAATTATAGCATTTTATTTAAGAGGTGTAAAAATGAAAATATCTATCATAACCGTCTGTTATAATTCAGAAAAAAATATAAAAGATACTTTAGAATCTGTATTAAAACAAACCTATAAAAATTATGAATACATTTTAGTGGATGGAAAAAGCCAAGATAATACATTAAAAATAATCAAAAAATATGAAAAAAAATTCAAAGGAAAGCTGAAATACATTTCCGAAAATGATAAAGGAATTTATGACGCTATGAACAAAGGAATAAAGTTGTCAACTGGAGATATTGTCGGTTTAATCAATTCTGATGATATTTTGGCGAATTCCTTTGTTTTTGAAAAGATAATAAAGGAATTTGAAAAGAAAAAATGCGCTGGTGTTTACGGAGACTTAGTTTTTATGGATGAATCTTTAAAAAGTCCTGTAAGAAATTTTATAGCCTATCCTTATAAAAAGAACATCACTTGGCATCCGCCTCATCCAACACTTTATTTAAAAAAAGAAGTCTATAATAAAATAGGAAAATTTAATCTAAAATACAAAATTTGCGCCGATTTAGATTTTATGACTCGAATAATAAAGAAGAATTATACTTTTTCCTATATAAGAGAATACCTAGTCATAATGAGAACAGGTGGAGTAAGCACAAATGGACTAAAAGGATATTATAAAAATTTTAAAGAAGCAAATAAAGTTTTAAAAAAGAACCATATTCGTTTTTATTATATTATAAATATATTAAGGATATTAAAAACATTCAAACAAGGATTAAGTGCAAAATTATTTAAAAATAAAATACTAGAAAAATTAAAACAAGAGAGTAAAAGTCAAGTAAAATAAAGTATTTTACAAAATATTTGCATTTTTGCAAAATTTTTTGTAAATAAAATTTGTAAAGATTAGTTAATAAAAGGAGAGCATTTGAAATTTTTTAAAAATCTTTTCTAATATTGAACGAATTTATTTGACAAAGAAGTTATTTCATTATATCATTTACTTAGCATGATAGATATCATGCTAACCTTTCGAAACACTTTTACGATTCTATGTAGAAGTGAATCAACCAAAACCCCCTGAAGGAGCACGATATAATGTGCTCCACTTTTTTTGCCCTTTATTTATAAAGGTTTGTAAGATTTTAAGATTTTCAAAATTGTGTTTAGGTGCTATTTAGGTGCTAAAATACATAAAAAAAGAATGGTAAGCCCATAAGAGCCTACCATTCTTTTTAAAATTTATAAAGACATTTCTATATCTTCTTTTGTATCTTCTATATCATATTGTAAAGATTCATCAATATAATTTTCTTCTTCCATAGAATTTATTTCTTGTAGAGTGCTTTTATTGATGAGTTTTACTATATCTTCAAGTTTATTTTGATACATATGTGAATAAGTGTTTAATGTTTCATCAATTTTAGTATGACCTAGATATTTTGCTACTAGAGTAATACTAGCACCATAGTTGATTAAAAATGAAGCACAGGAATGTCTAAAATCGTGTACTCGAATTTGTTTAACTTCAGCAAGTTTACAATTTTTATTTTTTCTAGTTCTAATAGCATCTTTAGGAATAGGCAATTCATTTCCGAAAACAAACCATTCTTGACTAAAATTTTTATATTCCTTTTGTTTATTATACAATTTTTTTAAGTCATATATTAGTAAGTCATTGATAGGTAAATCACGATTACTATTTTTTGTTTTTAAAGGACTTATTTTGTAATTATCCATACTATAAATTGATGGTATTTGTTTATGAATTTTCATCATTTTATTATTAAAATCAATATCTTTCCATTGTAACCCTCGTAATTCTCCTTTACGAAGTCCCATATAATATAGAGTTTCAAATAAAGGTTTAAATACTATATCATCTTCAACAGAAATAAATTTGTGAAATTCATCTATTGTAAAAAATTCCATTTCCTTTTTTAATTCATTTGGATCTGTAAAATTAGTCATTTTATTATAAACAGGTGCGAAATTAAAATCGTACCATCTTCTACCAAAATTTAAAATTGCTTTTACAAATTTGAATAAATCGTTTTTATAGGAAGTAGCAATAGGTAACTTATTTATTTCTTTTTTCCATAATTCAAAATGATTGATATTTAATTCTCTTAATTTGATTTTATCGAATAATTCTAAATATTTAATTCTATCACGATAAGTTTTTATGGTAGTTTCTCTAACCTTATCACTTTGATATTCATAAAAGGCGAGATATAAATCTTTAAAAGTCATATCTCTATGATTGATACTTTGGTCTATGGTTAATACAAATTGTCTTTCAGCCTCTTGAGCCTCTTTCTTCGTTAAAAATTTTTTTGAACGATACTTTTTATTGATTCCATCTAATCCTTTGTAATAGACTTGAAACATCCATTTGCGACCATCTTTAGTTTGTTCTTTTGGTTTTACTTGAAATACTGACATAGATATCACATCCTTTCTTTAAATTTATATTTCTACATTCCAATTTCATAGTCATCTTTGTCTTTATCATTATTTTTGTTATAGTAACCATAGTTAATGTCATCGGCAATATCTTCATAATCTTCTAAACGTTCTTTAGGCTTATCTCTACCTAAAACTTTATCTATTGCCTTACACATTTTTTTAAATAGATTTTTCCACTTTTCAACTTCTTTTTCAAACTTGATTTTCATACTATCAATAGTATTATTCAAAATATCTACTAATTCGCTTAATCTACCAATTTCTTGTTTTTGTTCATTGATGGTAGTTTTTTGCTCCTTAATGATTTTATTTTTTTTGGTTAGTTCGCTATTATTTTTTAAATTCTTATTTTCCTTTGTTAATTTATCAATCATCAAGTCTTTGTTGTTATTATCAGTAGATAGAATAGTAACTTTATTTTCTAAACCTTTTGTATATTCTATGATTTTAGATACATCATCTTCTTTGTAACCACCAAGTTTTCTTTTTACAGGATTTAGTAAATCATTATCAACCTCTTTTTCTAGGTTTTTAATCCCATTTTTTGAGTTTTCAATTATTTGTAGGGTATTTTCCTTTTCTTGATTTAATTCTTCTAATTCAGCCTTTTTTTCGGCTATATCATACTCTAATTTAGATTGATTTTGTTTATTTGCTCCAATGTCTCCTCGATAGAGATTAAAACCTTTTTCAGTTATAAATTTATTAAAGTCATTCTGCATTTGATGAAAAGATAATTTACCACCTTTTTGTTTCCAAAACTGATCGCAATTTAGAAATTTGCCTTTGACTTCCTCATAGACAATTTTACCTTTGCTATCACGAAGTAATTTGGGAACAATAGAAGTAGTACCATCTTTCTTTTTAACTTCATCTTTAACAACATTTCCATCTTTGTCTTTGACATAGCATTTTCTTTTAACCATATCTACAACAGGAACGAAATAGGCTTGAAGATGTGGGGTATCTTCATCATAGTGGATTTGTGCAAGAAGTACGTTTTCTTCGCCCACATAATCTTTTAGAAATTCCATACAGGAGTCAAAAAAGAAAGATACAGCATTTGGGATATCTTCCTTTGATTTTATTTTCGGTATCATAACTGTTTGACCTTTTTTATCTCCTGTGTGATATGTTCTACCACTATCTACAAATTCCATTCCTAGTGCTTGAAAAAATTCAGGACCACTTGTGAATGTAACACCATTTAATAGATTCGTTTTTGCTCTATCTAAATATTCTATTTTTCTTTTCTTTAAATTGTATTTCACTTCTTGATATAAATTATTTTGAGTAAGTGAAACATATTCTATATTATAAACTTTACGTTCTATATCATAATTACCTGTACCTTTTCGGTCTTTCATTTCGACACCTATATTATATAGATCATCTTTTTTATATTGTGTTTCTACTCGTACAACTTGTTTGCCATCATACATTTAATTCCTCCTTTGCTTGTACTTCTTTAAGGGAAAGGTCTATTTATTGACCTATCTCACTAGGGCATAGCCCATGTGAGATTAGGGAGTTCCCTAATAACCCCTTGCTTGTTTAATCGCGGGATGCCAATACTCACGTAAAGGCAAATGCTTATAAACAAGATTAAATAATAAGCACCTACTAGGTACTTATCATTTAATAAATTATGAAAGAGTAAACCTTTCATAATTGTAAAAATATTCACTATCGCCACTTTCATTGCTTCGCAACAAAACGTGCCTCGTTCATTTTTTACCTATAACTTTTTTCAAAAAAGTTATATAGTTTTTTGACTATCTTTTTATAAGTTCTTAAATGTCTTTATAACCTTTATTTATAAGCATTTAAGACATTTTTATTTTTGGAAGATGTTCACATATATTTTTATAATTTCTTATATTTTCGCTTTCAAAAGTAGTAAATTCGTAGTAAAATTGCTTTTGCTTGATTATTCTTTCCATCTCTGCTTGTGCCGATGTATAAGTAGGGTGTGTATAATACTTCAATGTCATTTCAATATTTTTATGTCCCATAATGTATTGAAGTGTACGAGGGTTCATTCCATCGTTAGCCCAATTAGTACAAAAAGTATGCCTTAATGTATGGGGTGTCATTTTTTTAGGAAGTTTTTCCTCATGACATTTATTATATTTTTTTACAATTCGATTAAAAATACCATCGTACTCTATATTTGTTCTTGGGTTACCATTTCTATTTATAAATAAAAACCCACTATAACCATCAATAACAATAGTCTTTGAACTTTTACGATTTTCTATTATACACTTAAAAATTTCATACGCTTTGTCGCTCATAGGTACTTTCCTAACTCCATTATCGGTTTTAGTATCGTCAATATAATAACCTCGTTCACTATTTTTTAAAAGTTGATGGTCTATATTGATTAGTCTATTTTCAAAATCTAGGTCGGTTTCTATTAGTCCGCAAAATTCCGATATACGAAGTCCCGTTTCTCTTATTAAAATAATTTCGTCATAATATTTAGAACAAGTTTTATCACTTTCTATAAAAGAATATAGGCTTTTTTCTTGTTCTAATGTAAGGGGTATATTCTTCTCGGTGTCATTTTCTATTACATCGTCAATTTTAAACTCAAAAGGGTTTTTCCTTATATAGTCGTCTTGTATAGCCATTTGAAACGCCGAATATAAAGAACGCTTATCATTTTTTATAGTTTGGTAGGCTATTCCTTTTTCTTTCATTCGTATAACCCATTCTTTGGCGTCCGACATCTTAATGTTTTCAATAGAACAAGCACCAATTTTATCTTCTTCTAGGTATCTCATAAGTCTATTTCGTCCTTTTTTTGTTTTATCTTTAACATTTGGTCGTTGATTATTCTTTTTAGCGTATAATTGACATACACTTATTTTTTTACCTATGGTGTCGATTCCATCACTAATGTCTTTTAAAATCTCTTGTTCCTTTTCTCTTAAAGATTTATCGTCGCGTTTCCCATTTGGTGTTTTATCGGTTGGTACTAACTTCCAAGCATATATAAATTGTGGTTTACCGAAACTATCGGTATATTTGTAAACATATCTTCCATCTTTTCGTTGGCTCTCTCCGTTATGTAAAATACGATTTTTTTTATCGCGTCTTTTTTCTATCATATTTTTTTGCTCCTTTCAATAATAGAAAGAGCCTTGATATGCAATAACATTATATCACATATAAGGCTCGATTTTCATTAAATTACATTTAAAGTATCAATAATTTTTTCAAATTGTTTTCTTTTTATTTGAATTCGGTTGCCGTTCATTAAAACCCAACTTGCGTTTAAATTTTCTTCTGCTAATTTACGAAGTTTATTTTCGCCGATACGGAAATACTTTGACGCTTCTTCAATAGTTAGTGTATATTTTTCACTTATGGGGACATACACCATATTTTTACAAAATTCTTGATAGTTGATATTATCCACCATTTAAACCATCTTACTACTTATAATATTGTCAATGTCTTCTTTGTCCTTTTGTGAAATTTCGGCTACTTTAATACGCGTAACTTTCATTTTTCCATCTTCACAAAGGTATCCGTATCCTCTTGGGTTTATTTCTTTAAATTGTTTTCGTTTTCTTTCGTCTACAAGCATTTTCATTTGAGTATCTGAAATTTCGCCCATCAATATTATTTTTTTAAATTGTTCTCTTGCACCTCTTACAAAGTATTCTGCATCTGCTCTTTGTAGACTTACTATTGTTATTATTTTTTTACTACGCCCAGCAAACAATAAATCTGCAACCATATCTTTAAGTTTTTCTTTATCACTTTTATCCTTTATTGAATTGATAAGCACTGCATATTCTTCAATTAAAAGAATAATTGTTTCTTTATCTTCGTTGTCTTCGTCATTTTCCATACGCTCCTCAAATATTTTATGAACTTCTTTAATTCCATCTACTGCATTGATACCATAATAATTAGGACGATTTTTAAATTGTCTAAAATCTTCATTTTTAATATCACTTATAAAGACTCGTACATCTTCACCATTACAAGATTTATTTAAGACTATTTTTCCTAGTAATTGATGTGTAAAATATGTTTTACCACTTCCCGTACTTCCAACTACTAAAGCCGTTAAAAAGTCGTCTAGTAAGTTGTCATTTAAGGTTACTTGGAATAGTTTAGGGTGTAATAAATCTCTAGGCGTTGCATAAATATTTATGTATTTTGTTGGTATTCTTGGTGTCATATAATGTATATCTATATGATAAGCCGTTTCTACATCGTCTTGTCTAGCCCTTAATTTTTCAATAGAAAGATTTTTAGGGTCTACAACAAGTATACATTCGTTTTCTTCTTCGCCATCTAAAATCTCAACTATTTCTATGAATTCGCCACTTTCATTTTTTAAGCCAACATCTTGAACATTTTTTTGTTCTTCTTCTTTGTCTTTATTGTGTCTTTTAAGAGTTATAATTAAAGCGATTAAAATTATTGATAAAATTATTACAAGTCCAATATTAACTACTGCATTTATCATTTTTATTTGTAATTCGGTAGTGGTTTTTGAAACCATGTAATCTATTGCATAGACTCTTAAGTGCCATATTAATTGTGCTAATACTAGGTATAATTCTACAATTAAAACCTTTATAATATTAATTTTTTTCATTATTCGTTTTATTTTCTTCATTTTCTAATTCCTCCAATTTTTTAGTCATTTTATGTACTATAATTGAGCCATCACTTTTGTACTCAATTATGTTATGAATTCTACGCAAAAACGCGTCCCAAACTGCTCTATACTTTAAACCACATCGTAAGTCATAATATTGCTCCTCTAGGGGAACATTTGAAGTTATATAGACATAAGTGTAACAAGCCACCTTATCACTATATCTCGCGGGTAGCATAAGGGGATATATATCGGTATAATTAAGCATATCACCGATGGGTATTTGACTATGAAATTCCTCAAATACTAGGGTATTCATAGTGCTTTTATATGAGTCAAAATTTACGCCTCTACTACTTGCATAATTCGTGATACGACATATATTTTTAGCACCATGTCTTTTGTATATATCTCGTGTCTTACCAACGCCTGTATGCCCAAAGACATATGTACAAACTATATCTCGGTTTTCTCTCATGTACTTATCGGCTAGATAAGTTTCTCTTATCAAGTCTATATCTCGTATTTTTAAAGCCCATTGTGGGTTATTTTCTATAATCTCGATGTTTGACTTACCATCTTTTATATCTTCTAATAATTGCCCTATAACGGGGTCTTTTTCTTGTAATTCCGATGGTATCGTTCCGTATTCTTCAAAACTGCCCTCAACAGATGTTTCGGCTTTGTCGGTATTTTCAAACTTGCCCGTTTTTCTCACATAGTCAATATTATCTTGTATAGTCCCATAGGCTTTTTCTATATGTGCTATTTTGTTAAAGCGACTCTGTATCGTTGTAAAGCGAATCGGCGATTTTGAATAAATAAAGATATGGATATGTAGCGTTTGTGTTTCGTTGCCGATTTCCTTACACATACAATAGTAGTCAAGAGCGAATTTTTGCAAAGTTTCTTTTATTACTTCGTCCGTAAAGCCGTGTTCTAGTGGGTTGTTAATCGTTAAAGCCCATTTACGACTTTGGCTATTATCTGCCATGTTATCACTCCTATTTTTAAAAGTTTAGATTATTATTAAATTTTCAAAGAACTAATGCGCTAATACATATACTAGTTAATACACGCCCATGAGTGGGGCGAGTGGCGTAGCCACTTTAGCCCCCCACCATATAAGGGCTAGTATTACCCCTTATATGTAGCATGTAGCATGTAGCAATAATTTTTATAAATTTACCTTAATGTTAATCTTGCTACTATTTAAAACAATAGCAAGATGTAACAAATCGGTAGTCAATAAGTCAATAAGTAACTTATTTTTTGCTTGTTTCGGTAGAGTCAGCAAATTCAACATAACTAACATTTCTATATCTATCGTATAGGAATTCTTCTATATATTTACCTACAAGACTTTTAATTTCTGATGTAGTTAATTCTTTCCCAAAAGTTTTGGTTAAGACATCATATCTTACTTTAACTACTGAAACCTTAAGTCCTTCGCTTTTATCGTTGTTAAACTCTTCCGCACAATGAAAATTAACATTATGAAATGGCTTATCTTCATACACGCCAATTCTTTCTTCAATACCTATAATTTTCATGACCTTAATTTTCTCCTTTCGTTAGATTTTGTGTAATTTTAGTTGGCGCCTTTCAAATTACAAGTTCATTAAAACACAATTTTTTAAAATCTCTAAAACACGCCATGTGGCTAAAATCAAAGAAAAAAAGGCTAAAATTATAACCCTTAAACTAGTAAATTATAATTTTAACCTTTATATACAAGTGATTTTAATTCCACACGGAAGTTGGAGTTTTATTAAGTTTTTATAAAAGTTTTCGTTATTTTTGCGTTTTTTTATTGCGAGCAAGTAGTAATTCGCTATCTTCTAAACCTATTTTTTTTAAAAGTATATTACATTCTTTTATAGACATACCAATACAATTAGTAATTAGGAAGTTATAAGCGCAGTCTCTTCTTTTAGAAAAGTTCATTGTATAACCACCAGCGCGTAGTAATTCAGTAAAAGAATTTATATCAATTTCAAAAAATATACAAAATGCTACTAAATTTTGTAATGATGGGTCTATTAGTCCTTTTTTCCATCTTCTAAATGTTTCACCACTTAAACCTAACTCGTCCTCAAATTCTGTAGGTTCTATTGCTTTTAATTCAACCAACTTATTAAATTTTTCTGCAAAACTTTGACTTATTTCCCCCGAACAATAATAACTATCTTCAAATTGAAACGCTAATGCGTCTATTTTCTCTTCTAAATCACTTTCCATATTTTCGCTCCTTTTATTAGTTTAATTATATTTTTTCCTCATTTATATACTCAAACAAATCGTTATAATGACACTTTGGTTGTCCGTCCCATAAATAAGCATTGATATTTATAGGCTCTTTATTTTTAAATGTAAGAGGGGACATAATTATATAAGGTGTATTATCTTTACTATTGACATCATATTCTATTGATTTTACTATCCCAATGTTATTGTCCTCTATAAAGACGCTACTTTCTTTAAATTGATTTTTAGATGGAATAACAAGTGCTTTATTTTCCTCGTTATGTGAATCAAGTATTTGTTTAACTTCCCTTAATATAACTTGGTTATTTTCTTTTACATCGACAACTTGGAAAAATTGTATATAGTGTCCTTTTACGCCACAATGTCTATCAGTATAAAAAATATCGTCAATTTTGATACTATCTTGATTTTTTATTTCATTAACCATAAAGCCCGTCCTTTCATTACAATTATACCATTTATTACCAATATAATATAGACTCAAACAAAAAATAATTTTGGATCACAATTATTTGTACCAAAATTATTTTGATGTATTATCAATGTTATTTTGCATTTCAATTATAAAATTAAATTCTTCTTCTATTTTCCTATATGCATCAAAAATTTTTTGCTCGTATTCTTCAATTTTTTTATTATGTTCTTCTAATTTCTTCTTTTGGAAGAAAAAAGGTTTACTATCTTCTAAAAAATTTAATTCAGTTCTATAGAATTTTATTTGATTATCTAAAAATTCCATATAAAGTTGTGAGTCCTTTATTCCATATATCAAACATAAATCTATTACTTTATTAGCTAATTCTTTATTACTTATTGTCATTTCATTACCACCATTTTATCCATTATAAAAGTAGTATCTAAAATCTTTTAAAAATTTATAAATACTACTTTTCATTTTAAATTATTTAATTGTTATTTTCGTTTTCTTCAATAAAAGTAAGAGCATTTTTTTGTATTGTTATAACTGGGCGAATTCCACTTCTACCATTTTCAAAAGATAACTGACCACCACAAAGGATATCTTGATTAAATCCTGGACTAATACGATATGCACTATATTCATCCCTAGCTGTATCAGTCCAATATCCTAATGCATCTTTTGTTGCATTATTCAAACAACCATATTTTTCACAATAATTAGATGTTCTATCATACAACCAATTATATTTATTTGATGAATTAGTATCTAAACACGTATTATCTATATTACCAGCTATTTCTTTTATTTCAGAAACTTTAATTAATCTAGCATTTAAACTTTTTTCCCAATATGATGTGTCACTTTCTAATTGTTTTTGGGCTGTTATAGGACCTTTATCAGTTTTCAAATTAGGGTCGCCAAATTGATTATATGTAACATTCCCTCCTGCTTTTTCATAATCTTCTAGAGACAACCAATAAACAAGATTTGTTGTATTGTGGTCTAATATCATTGTATAAGTGTCTTTATCTTCCTTATATGCATACCATTTCATACAACCACTTCTTGTTTCATCATCACTTTTTACATCGCTTTCAGTACATTTTTTGTTTAAATTAGTAGGGTCTAAATATACTATCTTTTTAACACCCTTATAATTCGTTTCACTAGGTGGGTTAACTGCTATAGGTTTATTATCATCTTTCTTCTCATTATTTGTAGTTGACCCACACCCAGTTAGCATAAATGCTATTATCATAATTAAACTTAAATATTTTATTTTTTTCATTTTACATTTTCCTTTCCTATAATTCCTTTGTAATAATTGTTCCATCTGAATTTGTATTAATTACCTCATAAATATTTAAAATCGAATAGTCTTTGTCATAATTATCCATAAAAAGTATTTGAGTAGTTTGTTTATCACAATCATCATCACACCATATACTAGATATCTTTATTTTCTTTTTTTCTCCTGCCTTTAAAGTTATTGGGTCTTTACTTCTTATAACAAATGGTCTGTTATTTGTATCTCTAACGAAAAAAGTATAGCCAATATTATCAAGTGTTTCTTTAGAAGTATTTTTTATAGTAAATACATATTCAACATCTCCTGCTAGTGTTTGATTATTATTTACTTTATTTTCTTTATGCTTTAATTTAATTCCACTAACATTTACCTTATTATAATTTTTGACTTCATTAAATGTATAATAGGGATAGTCTGTTGATGTAGGATGTACTACATTTGCTAAAACCACTTTATCGCTACTTCCACCACTTAATAAAGCGATTCCAGTTATACCAACTATAACAATAACTCCACCAATAGCCACTTTTTTAATTCCTATTTTTATAACTTGATTTTTAATCTTTATAAAAATATCCTTTCCTTTTTCTAGTAGATTACTCATTTTTTCACCTCTCAATTTCTAAACTCCACCAGTTCAATATAATTATATCACTATTTTTTAAAAAATACACCAGAATTTTCTAATTTATCTTTTATTTTATTAACAAGTTAAAATTATAATGGGTGGTGGTGATAAATGAATTTTGTACCTAAAAAGACAAAAAAGAAAATAGTATCAGTATATAAGACTTTATATATAAAGGAAGAGTTAGTAAAACAAATAGAAAAAATTGCAAAAGACAATGATACATCTTTTAATAATGTTATTATAAGTATGATAGAGGCTTGTCTTAATGATAATAAAAAATAATCAAATTTTTATAGAATATTGATATTTTTTTGGAAATATTAAAAAAGCAATTAGCATATAACTAATTGTTTTTTAAGATATTCTAATTAAATTACCATCTACTGAATTTACTTTTACGAAACTTAACTCGGGATAATTTGGACTACCAAGTTCATAACTGCGTATATATACTTCATTATCTTTTGATAATCTTTCATTTTCCCAATCTTCTTTATATTGTCCAACATAAAATATATTTAGTATCTCTAAATTATAACCCTCTATATTTACATCAATAATAAAATAGTAATAAACTATTGAATTATATTTATTTTGACATTCTGCTATAATACTAGAAATCAATTTATTCCTATCTTTTATTTTACTATCTTCTACATAATCAAGTCCATAAATTTTTCCATTTTCAAAAAAGTCTAACATGTTTGAATTAAGATTAAATTTTTTAGTTAATTCTTTTATTCTATAAATTGCCTCGTTTCTTTGTTCTTCTTTTGTCATATATAACACCTCACTAATAAATATTATACCATTATTAGGAAAATTAAAAAACGACTTTCCATCGTTTCTTTAAAATAACATATCAAGACTCTTTATCAAAACTCTTTCTAAAGTAGTAAATTAGTAGTAAAATTACTTCTAATTTTCATATTTGCGCCTTAAAATAAAGGCTTTTTATCAAAAACTAAACTTTTATAATAAAAGTTACAAAAATTCTTATGAAAATTATTCATTTTCATAAGTCGGTTCTTCATATTTTGCAACATATATTCTTTCAGTAGAAGTTCTTTTTTGCTCAATATGAAGTCCTTCTTTTTCTAAATTTGCTATGTTGTTATTTAATAATTTTCCAAATGCTGATGGAGTAATTTGTAAGTTTAATTTACTTGTTATATCCGATACATTAAATGAAAATTCTTTTTGTTTAATCGCATAATTTAGAAAAGTTAGTATATTATAATTTAAGTCATCACTCTCGACTTCTGATAGTTCAAATAATAAATTTTCATTTCGTTTTAGAACTAAATCTAATCCCTCATAGTCTCTACTTTCATAATTTAAAAGTATCTTATTCTTTAGGTTTGAATCCTGCTTTAAAGTGATTTTTCCATCAACTGATCCATCAATAGCAGTACTACCCAAAGAAGTATTATTCTTATTTAAGTGATGGACTAAAAGAATAGTAAAGTCATATTTTTTACATAGTTCTCTAAATTTTGGAATTACAACTTGTCCCATATCTTGATAATCATTTAGATTATAACCATTGTTTAAATCAATTCCACTAAACATATCTATGATTACAAATCGACCTTTATAGTCATTAGCAAATGTTTGAAATTTTAATTGTAAATCCATTAAATTTAGTTTTCTTTTACTTGGATTTTGTTCTATCATAACGAAATTATCATCATTAAATTGTAAGTTCATCTTATCAATTCTATCAACTAATTGCGTAGAATTCATTTCTGTGCTAATATATAAGACAGGAGATGGACTTGTCCTAAATCCTAAAAAGGTTGTTCCTGTTGCAATAGAGCTGGCAAGTTGTAACGCCAATAATGACTTACCAACTTTTGGTCTAGCAACAAGACAATATAATCCTTTAGATTTCATTAGGTTATCAACTATGAAGTCTTTTTTTGTTGCTTCTTTTCTCATTTCACTTATTGTTTTCATTTAAAACTCCTTTCTAGTTAATAACTTCTTTTGCCATTTTTTGAAGATAACTTATATTTATTTTGAGATAACTTACAACTTCATTCATAGGAAGTAGCTTGTTAGGAAGTAAATAGCCTTTGTTTTCTAAATCAATTCTTATTTCATTTTTTAACTTGATAGCATTATTTTTTCCTAGCCCTGTAAGTTTTCTTAAATCATTTAGATCACACCATTGTTTTGATATTAAGTTTAAAGTCTCTCTTGCATTCATTGACTCACCTCTCTTTCCTTTAATACTGATGGTTTTAGTGTTACCAACAACTCCCTTTCAGGATGTATATATAGTAGTTAGCCATATATGTAACGAAGATTTTAGTTAATCTACAACTCTCGTGCCAATAGAGGTATTGTGCCTTGCATTTGTTTAACGAGTCGGCAGAATATCGGTGATTTCCAACTCTATTTAATTGTCAAAGAACTATTAAGGTTGTAAAAACATTAAAATTGCAACCTTTAAGTTAATGATAAACCATAAAAAATTATTTGTCAATAAAAAAGTCGCAATTTTAATTAAAAAATAACTAAAAAGTTGCAAAAGGAATTAAAATGTGTTATATTTATATTGCGAAAGGAGTTTTATTCGTATGAAAGACAATAATGAAACTGTTGGGCAAATGATAGCTCGAGCAAGAGAAGAGAAAAACTTATCTAAAAGAGAACTTGCTAGAATTGCTAAAATAAGCGATACTGAACTTGCAAGAATTGAATCAGGAGAAAGAGAAATACCAAATCCAAAAACATTAAGAAAGATTAGTACACATATAGGAATAAACTACAATGATTTAATGTATGCAGCAGGATTAGGTTTTCAAGTAACTTCTTTAAATCCATTTTTAATTAACTACTATGAACATTTAAAAGGGGATCAAATTGTGGATGCTATTTTAAATACTTCATCAATGATTAAAAATTGGGAAGAATTAGTAACTAATTTTAGAGAAAGACTAGAAAAAGAAAAATTAACTGATTCTGAAAGAGAAGTTATTTCACAAACGATTGAAGATACCGAGTATCAAATTGAAACAGCAAAAGAAATTGTTAATGTTTTAAATAGTGCAAGAAGAAAGGAGGCAGTTGAAAATGATAAAAAGAAACAAAAGGATTAGTATAGGGATGATATTAGTAAATGTGATTTTATTAGCATTGGCGATTTTATGTACTACTTTAAAAAAAGATATTTTCTATGCTTTTTATTGGATGCTAGTTACTTTAATGTTACTTTTTGAGGTGTTATATGTGTTTATTTGGAGCAAAGTTGGAAGAAACCTTGATAAACATAAATCAAATACTATTAACAGATCTTTTAATGATGTAACAGCAGTGTCTATCGTTTTAAGTGGCTTAATATATTTAATAGTATTATTTTGTGAATTTTACAACAAGAGCATAAGAACAAGTTTATATGCTATATGGAGTATGTATCTTCTTATGACTGTTGCAGTATTATTCAATTATTTAGCAGTATATAATGCCAATAAAGAAACAAAAGAACTTGTTGAAAAAACATTTAATAAGAAAAATGACAGGAATGACAGGAAAAAATAGGAGTACCCCTCCCAAAATTTGCTATCATGCTGTCATTATAAATTAGTCAGTCGTGACTGACCAATTAAGAGAAGTGAGGTGTAAAATGACTACAACAGACATAGAAAAAATTGCTACTAATAAGATTGAAGAAGAAATCTTAAAAAATTCTGATTGTTTAAGTCCTTATATCAATTCAAATGATAAAACACCTCTATGGGATGGAAATATATTTGTATATAGTGGTGAAAATAAAACTAATGATTTATATGAAGGAAAAATAGATGTTCAAATAAAAGGTAGAAAAGTTAAACAATTTAAAAAAACTAATACATTCTCAATTGAAGTTGAAACCTTAAAGGGGTATCAAAAGGAAGTAAAAGGGACACTATTATTTGTAGTTGATTTTAAAACAATTGATGATATAAAATATTTTATTGTAATTTATTACCTGTAGATATATACCAAATTTTGAAAAATTTAAATGACAAGCAAAAATTCATATCTTTAAAATTAAAAGAAATAAATGATAAAGGTGTATTAAGTTTTAAAAATGTTTGTATAAATTTTTATAAAAACTCAAATAAGCAAGCAGGAAAAAGAATTATAAATGAAACAGAATTTGGAAAAATTGAAAATTTTCAGACAGAAGTTGTTGTAAATGCTAATGAATATGAGGAATATATAGAAATGGCAGATGTATATAGTTATGCTCAACTTAAAGATACGCATGAAGAAGTAGTTACAATAAAAGGTGAATGGACTTCTTATAATACAATAAAAAAAGACATTGTAATTGAAGATAAAAAGTATTATTCAGATTTTACAGCAATAGGAACAAAAAAAGATAAATTTATTATTGGTCCAATAACAATTCATTTTATAGATAATAAAGTTCATATTGACTTGAAAGGTCCTCCTCAAAAACGTGTAAAAGATTTAAATTTTATTTTATCTTTATTTAGATATCAATATATTATGATTGATGATGTAAAATTAGAATTTCCTTTTGTTAATCAAGAAAAAATAAATAAGAATATAGATTTATTTAATAAGCAATTAGGTTATTTTGAGAAAATTGTTCAAGTTTTTAAATTTTTCAATACTGAATTTGACATGAATTATGAGGATCTATCTGAAATTGATTTGAAAAATTTGCATAGATTAATAAAATTATTTAATGGGAATTTTGGAGATGAGATAAAAGAACTGCAAAAATATTATATACAAATCAATAAATATAAATTTATATTTTTAATTGTTAAAAGCAGTAAAAGACTATATAATTTTTATTCAAAAGAAATAATAGATAATATGATTTGTTTTTTCAAGTTTGAAAATAAAGAGGTAAAAACCAGTATATATGCTAATTTAGTACCCGAAGAATTTATAGGCATGAATAATTTTAATGGAAAGTTAATTATTAAAAGTTTTAAAAATATAGAATTAACCAAAGAAGTATGTGATTCAATAAATCAGTTGATATTAATGTTTATAAAGGTCTATGATGAAACAAAAAATAGAGAGTATATAAACATTGCTGATAGTTTAAGTCAAATAAATTGTAAGAATAGAAATAATGATATTGATATAATAAATGCTAAGCAAATAAAATATAGAAAGAAAGGTTATTTGTCAACAAATGATAAAAAAATTTTAAGTGATATAAGCAAAAAAGAAGATAATAAAGAAGATTATCAAATTCTATGTTGTATCAGTTTATTAGTTAACAATTATTATTCATTTGAAGAGAATTTTTCAAAAATGTCTAAAAAGGAAAAAGGCGATTTTAAAAAATTTCCTATATATAATTTGGCTAGTAAAAAATAGAATGGAGGTAACAATGGAAAAGATGAATATAAAATGGAATTATACAAATAAAATAGTAAATGATTTATTAAAAATTAATCGAGCAAAAGAAGTGGTTGATTTATTAGAACTTCCTGTTTCTATTGAAGAAGAAATTAAAAAGGAATCAATCGCAAAAAGGGTTCATTACTCTACTAAAATTGAGGGAAATAATCTAAACTTAAATGAAGTAAAAGAAGTGCTAGAAAATAATAAAGATTCGCATGAAAGAAATGTTTTAGAGGTTAGAAATTATTATAATGCTTTAATGTATTTAAATAAAGAAGCAGAAAATAATAATACCATAACAGAAGATCTAATTCTTAAAGTACATAATTTAGTCTCAGGTAAGCATTTAACTTATAAAAATAGTTATAGAAAAGATCAAAATGTAGTTGCAGATTCTGTTAGTGGAGCAATTGTTTATATGCCACCAGAGGCAAAAGATGTTGAGAACCTTATTAAACAAATGATAAAAGAATTTAATTCTAAAGATTCAAGTGATATTCCGATTCCAATAAAAGCAGGTATTTTGGCTTATGAATTTGTTACAATACATCCTTTTTGGGACGGAAATGGTCGTTGTTCAAGATTACTCGCAACATATATTTTAAAGTCACACAATTATGATTTAAAAGGATTCTATGTTATGGAAGAATTTTATGATAAAAATATAGATGAATACTATAATTCGTTGCAAATGGGATTACACCATAATTTCTATTTTGGAAGAAATGAAGCCGATATTACAGAATGGCTAGAATATTTTATATCTATTATGGCAAATACTTTTGAAGCAGTTGGTAATCGTGTAAAAGAAATTTACAAAAATAGCCAAGAAGAAATGAATATAATAGATACGTTAGATAAAAGAGAGAGATGGGTGGCTAATTATATAATTACCAACACCAAAATAAAAGCCAAAGATATTGCCAATCATTTTAAAATCAATTTAGATACTGCTAATAACTGGATTAAAAAATGGATTGAAAAAGATTTTTTAAAGAGATTAGATGATAAGCAAATTAGAAATGTTGACTATATTTTAACTGATAAATATTTCGAAAATTTGAAATAAGCCGAAAATAAGCCGATATTAAACCGAAAATAAGCCGAAAAGAAAGGATTTAAAATAATGAAAATGGAAATTGTATTGGATGATATATGTGATAGTGGCTTGAAAGATTATTTATTAAGTCAAGATGGAATAATAGATGTTGAAGTATTAGTTAAAGATTTTTTAAGTACGTTAAGAATTGATTATGATGAAACAACAAGCCCTTTAATAATAATCAAATACATTAATTTATATTTAAAAACTAAATATCCAATAATAGTTAATTTTGATAAAAATTCAAAAATAAAACTAAAATCATTAAAATATATTGTAGAAGATATGTGCTGTGAATGGTGCTATAAAAGTTTAGTTGGGGCTTTATTCGATAATCAATTTATTAAATCTGTTAATACTAATTTTGAGTTTGATGAACCAGCATTTAATATAGATTTTGTTATAGAATATGAAGAAAACTTGACTGAAGAAAAATTAATAAAGTTAATTAAAGAGAATCAATAATCAATAGTTAGGAGAAGTGATAAGCATGAATGAATTAGAATATAAAGAATTTATTAAGCGATATGATAAATTTAAGAAAAATAATTTGCCAACTCCATTTTGGGACGAAGAACGACAGACATTAGAATATGTATATTTTTATAATGGAAAATCAATACTTAATAGTAAAGAATCTAAAGATGAATTAGAAGTTAATTCAAGGCTTTCTGAAGCTTTAGGTGACATTGCTTTTACGGGATTTTATTATTCTTTTACCTATAAGCATCTTATGGGTTGGAAAGAAAATGGCAAATATATTAAAAAGTCAGTAGTCGGGCATAGTCACGCTCATTCGTTTGAAGAAGTTGTAAGTGCACTTTATTCTTCCCCTGAATCATTCAGTATAGCAAAAGATGAAGAACAATATTATAGTAAACAAGAACTTGAATATCTTAGAAGAGTACAAAAGTATTTATTGTTTATTGGAATGAAAGATTTAGAAAAACAAAAAGTTCCTGTTAGTAGATATAGGAATAAAATACATTCAAAATATGAAAATGCTTTAATATATAGATTTAACGATGATGTTTTAAACAATATATTAACAGGAAAAAGAGATTTTAGAGCAATAGATTGGTATCCAGAATATTCAAGAAACGAAAGAAAATACAAACCAAAGGAATTTCAAGCATTAATTGTTGATAAAGAAGATAACTTTAGAATGTTTGTAGAATTTACTTATGAAGAGATAAAATTTTATAAAGATATAAAGAACGTATATATAAGAGAGGATTTAAAAGATGATGATAAAGTAATAGTCAATCATTTTAAAATACTAGAAATTTTTAATCATAAATAAAATTAGGTGCTATTTAGGTGCTAAAATTCATAAACTTTGCTAAAATCAATTGGTAAATTTTAATCAAAAATAAACTAAAATATAAGAAAAATAAAGGAAAAATGATATTTTAATTTAAAATGGTGCGAAAAAATTTCGCCCCCTGAAGGAGCCGAAAGGCTCCACTTTTTGTTTATAATAATTTAAAATATATTAGAAATAATTGAAAGGTTTAAAAAGTGTTAATTTTAGTGAAAAAGGTTAATAAAAGTGCAATTACTATCTGCACAATTCTTTGTTAAAAAAGCAAGATAGGTTTTTAAAAAAGTTCAATAAATTGGTCAGTCGCGACTGACCAATAATTGGATTAATAAAAATATGGCAAATTGTAGGAACTAAAAAAAACTTTAAGATTATGCATGCTAAAGAACAAGAAAAACAATATACAAGGAGGAAAAATGAGAAAACTCGTTATTTTAAGAGGTGCTATGGGTTCGGGGAAAAGCACCTTTATCAAAGAAAATCATTTAGAAAACTTTACCCTCAGTTCCGACCAAATAAGACTGATGTTAAATGCCCCAGAAATGAACACAAATTATCAAGAAGAAATTCCCCAATTTAATAACCAAAAAGTGTGGGAAATTCTTTATATGCTATTAGAAGAAAGAATGAAAAAAGGCGAATTGACTTTAATTGATGCTGTTCATGCTCATATAGACTCTTTAAATATATACAAGAAATTAGCCACTAAATATCGCTATCGATTATACATCCTTGATTTTACCACCATAAATAAAGAAGAAGTTTTCAAAAGAAACCAATCAAGAGAAGAATATAAAAGAGTTCCTGAGTACGCGATTGATAGAACCTATAAAATATTTGCCAAAGAAAAAATTCCTTCATCTTTCCAGATATTAGAACCTAAAGACTTCCAAGTAATATTTAATACAACTCCCAAAAATATGAATATCTACAATCAAATCCATATCATTGGTGACATTCATGGATGTTACACGACTATAAAAAAATACTTTGATGAAAATCCTTTAAAACAGGAAGACGCCTATATTTTTTTAGGAGACTATTTTGATAGAGGAATTGAAAACGCGGCCACATTCAAATTTTTAACTGAACTAATGAACAATAAAAACACCACATTTCTTATTGGCAATCATGAAGACAAGCTCTATAAATATGCCTGTGAAGACGAATTTAAAATGGACTATGATAGCAAAAACACCATTCAAGAATTCGAAAGTAACACAATTACCAAAAGTGAAATTCGCGGATTTATGAAACAACTTGCGCAAATTGCTTACATAAAATTTGGAGATAAAACGTATCTTTTAAGTCATGGGGGTATCCCTTATTTTCCCAAAAAAGCTTTAGACTTTTTTAGCACCAATACATTCATCTATGGTACGGACAATTACGAAATCAACATTGATGAAATTTACAATAATTATATGGAAAAAGAAGAAAATAAAATTTATCAAATTCATGGTCATCGCAATTTTCATAAAATTAAATATAACACTTATCCTTATTCTTTTAATTTAGAAGGTGATATTGAACATGGGGGATATCTTAGAATCTTAACCCTACTGAAAAACAACGAGTATCACTATGACGAAATAAAAAATAATATTTACAACCCTAACTTAATTGAAGAAACCAATGTCTATAATTTGATTGAAAGCCTACGGAAAAACAAATACATTTTAGAACGATTTTTAGATAGTAACATTTCTTCTTATAATTTCACTAAAGAAGCTTTTCATTATAAAATTTGGGATAACTTAACCACCAAAGCAAGAGGTTTATTTATTGATACCGAAAAAAATATAATTATCGCCAGAAGTTATGATAAATTCTTTAAAGTTAATGAAAGAAGAGAAACGAACTTAGATGGTTTAGAAAAAAGTTTTGTTTTTCCCATTTCTTTCTATATAAAATATAATGGCTTTTTAGGAATTTTATCTCTTTATAAAGAACAGCTTTTCTTCGCATCAAAATCGTCAAATAAAGGAGACTATGTAGAATACTTTAAAAAAATCTTTTATAAAAAGTATAACCAGAATCAAATAGAAGCCCTAAAAAAGAAAATGCAAGAAGAAAATGCTACCTTAGTCTTTGAAGTTATGGATCCTTTAAACGATCCACATATCATTGAATATCAAGAATCTAATTTAATTCTTTTAGATTGTATCAAAAATAATACTAGTTATTCTAAAATTTCTTATGAAGAGTTAAAAACATTTGCTAGTCTAGAAAATATAGAAATTAAAGAACTTGCTTACACGGCAAATAATATAGAGGAGTTTATGAGTATTTATGAAAAAATAACTTCTGTTGATTATAAATGGAAGAATGAAAACATAGAAGGATTTGTCATCGAAGACGCTAGTAACTTTATGGTAAAAACAAAAACCTATTATTACGATACATGGAAAAGATTAAGAACAAAAGTAGAAGAGGCAATGAAAAATCATAACTTTAATGTTAAATTTAATGACGAATTAGAAGAAAGTTTTCTAACTTACATTCAAAAGAAATATGAACATCATAGTAGTCACCCAGAAAAGATAAACATAATTAAAGAAAGAAATGAATTTCAAAAAAGATAGAAACAATATAACTCAAGTATAAGATGATAAAATCATCTGTAAAAAAATGCAAGCAATATAAGGAGACTAAATATGTTAGAAGAACAAATAGAACAACTTCAAAAAATAATTGATGAATCAAGTAACCTTGTCTTATTTGGTGGGGCATGAGTCTCTACCGCGAGTATTTTAAAAGATTTCCGTGGTGAAAACGGTTTATATAAAGAAAAATTTCCGAAAAATCCTGAATACTATTTAAGTAACAAATGTCTCTATGAGGAACCAAACGTATTTTTTGATTTTTATAGAACCAACATGAACCCCCCTCGGCGTCCAATCAAATATTGTTCATACTTATTTAACCAAATTAGAAACAACTAGCAAACTAAAAAACATTATTACGCAAAACATCGACAACTTACATCAATTAGCAGGAAGTAAAAACGTATTAGAAATTCATGGTTCCATGTATCAAAATTATTGTATGAACGGTCATAAAAAGTATGCTAGCGAATTTATATTTAACAGTAAAGACAACCCTATTTGTGAATTGAAGGTTTAATAAGGAAAAATGTGGTGCTGTATGGAGAAACTTTACCAGTCGTTTTGATGAAACAATTCTTTCTACTCGTAAGGCAGAAACTTTAATTGTTGCGGGAACCTCTTTAACTGTAGACCCCGCAAGTAGTTTAGTCAGATTATTTAGAGGAAAAAATCTTGTTATTTTAAACAAAGACGCTACCCCTTATGATGAACTTGCTACTTTAAGAATGAGAGAAGATCTAACTAAAATTTTTTCAAAACTAAAAATAAAAAACAGAAAGAAGCGATGAAAAATGGAATTTACACCCATGATTATCTTAGCCCAAAAAGGAAGTACCATTTACCCCAACACGAACTTACCCATTACCTTATGGCTAAAAATGGATGATCAAAAAATCATTTATATGCAAAACAATTACGAGAAATATACAACAGGCAACGATTTAATCCCTATTACAATTGATAAAGAAAACCCAAGCTTACTCGAAGATGTGAAACTAAAGGTCAAAGAAAAAGACTTTCAAAAAGTAATAAACTTTATTAAAGAAAAATACGAGGCGCTTATTAACAGAGTAGAAGGTATAGAAATGGATTACTCTATAATGGAATACACTTACATCAATCGTTTTAAACCAACCGTCATCGATGGCTTCTTTGTAAATGGCATAAACAAAAAAGACTACCCAAGTCTTCCCGTAAACTTATATCTTTATTGTGATAACATAAACTATGATGATGAAAGAGACTTATACACCTTACTTATGCAAAACAGTCATCAAAAAAGTCGTGGATTTGAAAATTACGTCACCGTAAGTATTGATAAAGAAAATCCTCAGTTAGTCTATGGTGTGGAACTTGGAATATCATTAGAAGAATTCAAAAGAGTACAAGAATTCATCAAAAGACATTATGACTTTCTAATAAATTACACAAAAAGTCATGACATGGACATTGGTGATATCTTTAACTACCTAGATAATTTTGAAGAACAGCCCGCCAAAATAGGAACCACCAAAGATGGTTATTACATCTTTTTTAACACGGAAGAATACAAAAAAATTCCTCATTTTCACTATGTGGACGAAGAAACAAAAGGAGAAAAATTTAATACCACTATAGAAATAGCCAATCCAAAATATTTCAAACACCCCTTAAACAAAATGGATAAGTTAAGTGCTAGTCAAAAGCAAAAGTTACAAGAATTCTTAGAAAGCCCTTTTGAATCTAAAAAATTTAATGGAACCCATTACGATTATTTAAAAATGTCTTGGGATAATAACTATAAAACAAACCTAGAGGAAACAACAATCCCAAACTATAACCAATTAAAATAAAGAAAGACGAAAAAAATCTAAAAAATGAAAATTTGTTCTTACACAAAATTTTTTTTATGCTAAAATGTTTAGAGTTTCAGAAAAAAGGACGTGAAAAAAAATGAAAAATCTAAACTTAGGAAAAGAAAAAATCAACAAATTATTACTTTCTTTCTCAATTCCCTGTGTAATCAGTATGCTCATAAACTCAGTTTATAACATCGTCGATCAAATCTTTATTGGAAAAGGAGTAGGAACATTAGGAAATGGAGCCACCAATGTCTTATTTCCGCTCATTATTATATTTAACGCCTTTGCAAGTTTAATCGGGAATGGAGCCTCAGCCAATCTCTCTTTAAAACTAGGAGAAGGAAAAAAAGAAGAGGCTGGAAAAATAGTAGGACAAGCCATTTTAATGACCTTTATTCTTGCTCTTGCACTAGGAATACTCTCCTATCTCTTCTTACCTAAATTAGTCTATCTTTTTGGCTGTACCGAAAACATCTACCAATATGCCATGGACTATGGAAAAATAATTATAATAGGAGCACCTTTTATGATTACTTATTCCGCTTTATCAAGTATCATCCGTGCCGATGGTTCCCCAAAATATTCTATGTTCATGTTAATCGTAGGGGCTATTATCAATATCATTTTAGATCCCATCTTCATCTTTACATTCAATTTAGGAGTCAAAGGCGGGGCTTTAGCCACTATCATCGGTCAAATCATTTCCTTTTTAATCGCAATCCTTTACCTAAAAAAATTAAAAAACATGAGACTAACAAAAGAAACTTTTAAAATCGATAAGAATATCTTAAAAACGCTTTCTCTTGGGTTATCATCTTTTATTACTCAAGGAACGGTTTTAATCTTATTTGTCTACATGAATAACATTCTAACCAAATATGGTGCCATGACCAAATTCGGAAGTGACATTCCTCTTTCTGTCTACGGTGTCATCTCTAAAGTAAACAGTCTATTCATATCAACCGTATTAGGCGTTTCTATTGGTGCTCAACCCATTGTCGGCTTTAACTACGGTGCTGGAAACGAAGAAAGAGTCAAAGAAACATTCAAAAAAGTCCTTCTTATAAACTTTAGTGTGGGTCTTCTTTTTAATCTGATCTTTGTGCTATTTCCAAGACAAATTGCTGGAATCTTTATAAGTGCGAGTGATGCCAACTATACCTTATTTATGGAATTTGCTGAAACAATCTGTCATACCTTTTTACTAGTTACGTCATTAAATGCTTTAGAAATGACTGGAAGTATTTTAATTCAGTCTCTTGGAAAAGTAAAAAAAGCAACAGCCTTATCCTTTATAAGACAAATCATTTTATTTATCCCTATCTCTTTAACATTATGCATTCTATTTGACAAAGGAATTTATGGAGTTTTATATGCAGGATGTATCAGTGATATTTTATGTTTTCTAATAGCTATCTTCCTAATTGGCTCTGAATATAAGAAATTAGGAGAAAACAAAGAAAAGAAAGCAACAACCGAAACAGCTTCTATAAAAAAGAATAAAGGACAAAAAATAGTCATAACAATTTCTCGCGAATACGCATCAGGTGGTCGTTATGTTGGCCAATTATTAGCTGAAAAATTAGGAATAAACTTTTACGATAAAGAATTAATAGCTCTTTTTGCTAAAGAATCGGGCTTATCTACTAAATATATAAATGAAGTAGATGAAAAATCTAGAAAAAGTAGCAACGATGATCGCTTATTCATCGCTGAAACAAAAGTCATCCAAAAATTAGCACAAAAAGAATCGTGTGTCATTGTCGGAAGATGTGCAGACTATATCTTAAAAGATAAAAAAGATGTCTTAAAAGTATTTTTATACACCGATGAAGCATCAAAAGTAAAAAGAGCTACCAAATACTATGGTTTAGAAAAAGCAAGTGCTTTAAAAGAAATTAATGCCATCAATAAATCAAGAGTTAAACATTACAAATTTTACACCAATCGTGATTGGTATGATTTTAGTAATTATGACTTAATTGTGAACGTCGATAAACTTGGAGTCGAAAAAACAGCAGAATACTTAGTAGATTTTATCGAAAAAAAGAACGAAGACAAAAAAAGACTTTAAGCATAGTAAACCAACATAGCTAAATCAACCGTCTCCTCACCTTTATTTTCATAAATATGATTCTTATCCGCATTAAACTGAAAAGCTTCTCCATCAGAAATCGTGAATAGCTCACCATCAATCGTAATCGTAAGCTTGCCCTTAAAAACAATAATGTATTCCTTTGTACCAGTTAAATGAGCCGTAGAGATTAGTTTTCCCTTAGGTTCTAGATAAACTCTCATCATCTCAAAGTTTGTTGCTTGATTATTTCGAAAGAAAAGATAACTACAAACTTTTTTTTCATCTTCAAACAATGGCGGAATATCTTCTTTTTTGATTAATCTCTTTTCCGGTAAAGTCGTTTCAATAAGACGAGTCAAAGGAATTTTTAGCCCATTGGCTATTTTCCAAACCGTTGAAATAGAAGGATTGGTTTCTTCGCGCTCAATTTGACCTAACATACTTTTACTTATTTCAGTAAGTTGGGCCACTTTATCTAAACTTAGGTGACGCTCTACTCGAATTTTATTTAAATTTTCCGCTAAATTTTTATTTAAATTTTCCATAATAACTCCTTTAATATTGACTTATATAATGTACAAATGTATAATATAATGCACAAGTTGTTTGAATATATTATAACCTATTTAAACGGATTTGTATAGATAAGAAGAGGAGAAGAAAAATGAACATAGAAGAAGAACAACATTTTGAATTGCAGAAAATAGCAATTGTAATACGAGAAGGACTAAAATCTTGGCAAGAGTTAAACATCACCGCTTTTTTAGCATCTGGCTTTGGCACTTTACCTATAATAGGAGCACCTTATGAAGACAAAAGTGGTAAAAAATATTTACCAATGAGTGGTCAACCCATTTTGATTTATAGTGCAACCAAGGAAGAAATGAAGGAAATCGTAAAAAAAGCGAAGGATCGGGACATACAAATGAGTGTTTTCAATGAAGAAATGTTTAAAACCAGCAATGACCATGATAACCGTGCTTGTATAAACAAATATGAAACGGAAGAACTAGAACTAGTAGGAATCGGTCTATGTGGCAAAAAAAATCATGTGGATAAAACTTTGCATGGTTATAGACTTCATCAATAAAATAATTAATCTCTAAATGATTTACTTTCTATCCTATGCATGTTATAATGACCAAAAAAGGAGGAATAATGAAAAAAAGTTTTTGGATTGCAGGGGCAGTTTGTATGCTACTATTTGGAGAAGCCGTTTACGCGATGACTCGAACAAACATCAATCAAAATAATTCTAGAACAAACCATATTGTACATCATGAAGAGATAGAGTCAGGACACAATACGTATCATCAATATTGTAACGTGCCAAATTGTACCATAACAGGAAATCACGTTCATAACGAACATCATACAAACCAAAATAATACAAATGCCCACCATGGACATGGTCATCACTATTAATTAAATAAGTAATGAGAAGGAGAAGTTTATGAAAAAAATAATAGGTTTAATTTGTATCACAATGATGGGGCTTTTACTAACAGGTTGTGGAAATAAAGTTGAAAACATTGAGGGAACTCTACCAGAAATCATGGAAAAATTATACAGCGGTATTCCAGAAGAAGAAAAGCCAATGATGGTAGAAAACACAGAATTAAATGATGAAAACTTTAAATACTATGCTTTTGCTGATGTAAAATATAAAGAAGCGATTGCCAGTGAATCGATGACAGGTTCAATACCACATTCTGTTGTGTTAATTCGTTTAGAAAACGCAAGCGATGCCGAGGCAACTGTAGAAGAAATTAAGAAAAATGCTGATCCAAGAAAATGGATATGTGTAGAAGCTGAAAACACTTATGTTTTATCAAAAGGCGACTTAGTGGTTCTAATTATGTCTAATGATTTAGCTTCAAAAATAAAAGAAAATTTTGAAAACTTAAAATAGAAGGGAAGAAAAATATGGTATTTTCAAGTATACGTTTTCTCTTCTTTTTTTTGCCATTATTATTAATCATTTATTTTCTAACTCCTAAAAAATTCAAAAATACAATTTTACTTATATTTAGTCTTATCTTTTATTACTTTGGCGAAAAAAATTATACCCTTTTATTAATTCTATCCTGTCTAATAAATTATGGATTTGGGCTTTTAATCTCTAAAAACAAAAAAAAGTCTTTTTTAATATTGGGCATTACCTTTAACCTAGGTTTGTTAATTTATTATAAATACACAGGATTCTTTATGGAAAATTTTACAAACCTATTTCATTTAAATCCTATGACTTTAAATATAGTTCTTCCACTAGGAATCAGCTTTTTTACCTTTCAAAACTTAAGTTACCTAATAGACGTTTATAAAAATGAAGTCTCTTGTCAGAAAAACATTTTAACGTATTGTACTTATATCTGTTTATTTCCTCAATTAGTAGCTGGGCCGATTGTCAGATATAAAGACATAAACAATCAATTAAAAAATCGTCCCGAAAATTTTGAAAAATTTAGTTCAGGGGTGTCACGTTTAATTATAGGATTAAGTAAAAAGGTATTAATAGCGGACACATTGTATTATAGTTATACGGCTCTCTTAACTTCTGAACTTTCGACAATATCTTACTGGTTGATAGCGCTTCTTTTTACCTTTCAAATTTACTATGATTTTTCAGGTTACTCGGATATGGCAATAGGCTTAGGAAAGATGTTTGGCTTTGAATTTAAAGAAAACTTTAATTATCCCTTAATCGCTTCTTCCATCACCGAATTTTGGAGAAGATGGCACATATCCTTATCTACTTTTTTCAAAGATTACGTCTACATTCCTCTAGGAGGCAATCGTACTTCTAAATTAAAAAACATCAGAAACATTTTTATTGTCTGGTTATTAACAGGCTTTTGGCATGGAGCAAGTTGGAATTTTATTCTATGGGGACTTTACTTTTTTATACTTTTAATTTTAGAAAAATTCATTTTTCAAAAATATTTAAAAGGAGGCGTATTCTCACACATCTACACTTTTGTTCTTTTACTAGTAAGCTTTGTAATCTTTAATACGACCAATTTAAATGAGCTGATGCTATTTTTAAAAGGATTAATAGGTATCCAAAAAGAGTGGTTAAATGACGAAACTCTATATTATCTTAAAAACAATCTAATCATTCTTCTTATAGCTTTTATAGGCATACATCCAATATTAAAAGAAACCATAAAAAAATTACAGAAAGGAAAAATAAATAAAGGAATAGAAATTTTAAATAGCTTGATTCTACTAAGTCTTTTTTTACTTGTTCTTGCAAGAATTTTAGCCAGTTCGTTCACGCCTTTTATTTATTTTAGATTTTAGTATGAAAGAAAAAATAGTATCCATAGGCTTTATTTTAATTCTATTTAGTTTCTCTGGTCTTTTTATAATAAAAGAAGAGGAAGAGCTCTCTAAGGTTGAAAGAAGAAAATTAAAAACCAAAGAGGTTTTAAAAGACGACTTTATAGAAAATTTAGAAGACTATCTATCCGATCAATTTCCTATGCGTAATCCATTAATTCAATTAAATACATTTTTAGACCGTTACCTCTTACATCAAACAGATAGCAATGGAGTGTATTTAAAAGACGGCTCAATCATTGAAAAAAATTATCCTAAAAATCAAGAAAGTATAAAGAACTTCATCAAAATAATAAATGAAATAAACGACTTAGATTTAAAAAAAAGTCAAGTCTATTATGCCATCATTCCAGATAAAAGTTATTTTCTAGATAAGAAAAAACAACTAAAAATGGATTTCGAGTCCATTTATCAACAACTCAACAACGAAATAAACCTAAAAGAAATCCCACTAAACGACTTATTCACATTAGAAGACTATTACCAAACAGATATTCACTTACGTCAAGAAAGTTATTCTAAGGTATTAGAAAGATTAGGAAAAGTTTTGAATTTTGAATACAAACCTTCTACTTATGAAGTCAATCATTACATGCCTTTTTATGGAGCCTCTTATCAAAAGTCACCCTTGTTTAGAAAACCAGAATCCATAACTTACTTAACCAATGAAACAATCAAAAAGATAAAAGCAAAGCATTTAGAATATGGAGAACAACCCATTTATGAAACAAATAAGTTAAACAGTATGGATGCCTACAATATTTTTCTTGGAGGGCCTAGTGCTTTAATTGAAATAGAAAATCCAGAAGCCTCAAACGAGAAAGAATTAATTATTTTTAGAGACTCTTTTGCAAGCAGTTTAACCCCTTTATTAATAAGCGAATATCAAAAAATAACTTTAATTGATTTGAGATACATTTCTATGAATCAAATAAGAGAACGTATCAATTTTGACAACAAACAAGTTTTATTTCTTTACAGTACACTAATTGTCAACAATAGTCATTTACTGAAAAAATAAAGTGTAAACTAAAAAGCATTGAAAAATAAAAAGAATAAGTTATAATAGAACTAATTTTTTAAGGAGTAATTATGAAAAAAATTAAAAAAATCATTTTAAGTACCATACTATTTTTTTGTTTAAGCTTAACCACAAAAGCCGCATCATTTAATATGACCGCTTCAACAACACAAGTATCTCCAAATGGAAGCTTTACAATTAAAGTAGGTGGAGACTGTATAGGGAGAGTCGATCTTTCCGTAACCAATGGAAGTCTTTCATCAAATAGTGTGTGGATAGAACAAGGTTACGTGAGCGTAAAAGTCACTGCTAAAGAAAGTGGAAACGTGACCATTGTCGCAACACCCGTTACAGGTTTTTCTGATACCGATGCGAACATTTATAATCCAGGAAGTCGAAGTGTGATGGTTCGAATCGCTGGAATCACAACATCAAAACCGAACAAAGAGCCTGAACAACCTAAATCTAAAGAAAATCGTTTAAGTGCTTTAAAAATAAATAAGGGAACCCTTATTCCAGAGTTTAATGAAAATCAAACCGAATACACTATTAATCTTGACGCCAATGAAACAGAAATCACGCTTTCTGGAACCCCAAAAGATGCAAAAGCAAAAATTGAAGGTTTAGGAAAAAAAGAATTAAAAGTTGGAAAAAACAACCTAGAAATTACCGTTATTGCTGAAAATGGAGCCAAAAAAACATACATTATTTATGTAAATGTAGATGAAACCCCTCAAATTTATTTAGACTATGATAATAAAAAAATTGGGGTAGTAAGAAATTTAGACGACATGCCAATACCAGAAGGATTTGAACAAAAAGAATACACCTATGAAGATAAAAAAATAGTAATTTTTGAAAAAGGGACCCTTTCTTTAATTTATGGAGTGAATCAAGAAAATCAAAAAAATTTTTATCTATTTAATCAAGAGAAAAAAGAAATTATGACCAAAGTACAACCCATTAAAATAAATCATCTAAACCTTTATTTAATAGATAAAACTTCAGAAAATTTAGACTTAATTCCAAACCAAAAGAAAATAGAGGAACATGAAGTAACCTGTTATCGTTTTAAAAACAGTGAAAATTATTGTCTTTTAAATGCTATAAATGAAGAAGGAAACGCTATTCAATATTTATATGAAGAAAATGAAAAAACAATCCAATTGTTTCCCGACTTTTTAATAAAACAAGAAGAAAAAGAAGAAATCAAAACAAATCCTATTTGGTATGGTATCGTCATTCTTTTTAGTAGTGTTTCCTTTTTTATAGGGTATAGAGTTAAAAAAGGAGAAAAAAATGAAAAAAGTAAATAAAAAAATTTTAGCTTTCGTCTTTCTATTTCTTTTAGTTTGTTCCAGTAGTTCTTTTCAAGTAAGTAAAGCCACTCCAAAAAAGGATCAAGAACTGGCACTAGCCAAAACCATTACCCCTCGAAAAATAAAACAACTCGCGGTTTTCATTAAATTTAGTGACAGCGATACAAACGTTTTAAATCATATTGATGATACAGAAAGTGTAGAAAATGCTTATAAATTATACAATAGCGAAATACCTATAGAAATGAATACCGTTAATGGAATAATTGGAGTGCCTTCTTTCAAAAAATATTTTGAACGCGAAAGCTATGGTAGTTTATCCATTACAACAGAAATTTTACCTAAAAAAAACAATCAAGTAATAGCCTTTAAAGACTCAGAACCGATTGGCTATTATTTAAAATATTCAGAAAATAATAAAATCGGTTATAAAGATAAAAACGAAGCATTAAAAAGAGAAACCGAACTAATCAATCGTGTAATCGCTTATTTAGAAAAAGAAAGTACCTCTTATGGAATAAATGGAAATGAATTAGATACCAATCAAGATAATTTTATTGATGCCATTTCTTTTATCGTTGAAGGCCAAAAAAATTTACCCTCTACTATTAGTTGGGGAGACTTACTTTGGGCTCATGAACGAGACAATGAGGGGATAACACAAACACTTTTAGGAAAAAAAATCAGAGCCTATAACTTAATCTATGCCGAAGATTACAAAGAATCAGCAAGTATATTTTCTTTAAACCGTGGGACTTATGGAACACTTATTCATGAATTTGGTCATACCTTAGGTTATAAAGATTTATACCGTTATGGGGCTCCTAATGAAAAACCAATAGGCTTTTATGACATTATGGGAAACGCCATTGGTTCCAATCCTCAAAGTTTTTTAACTTACTTCATAAGTGATTATCAAAAAGAGACCAATTGGCATAATCCAATACCTGTTGTCTCAAAAACAACAACAAATTTAACCCTTTATAAACCAAAATTTCAAAATAAAGACGAACTAAGAGCGATTAAAATTGCAACAGGAGAAAATAAAAAAGAATACTTTATTGTAGAATACCATGACAAAATGAATACCTATGACTCTTATTCCGCTTTAGAAAGTGGTTTAATCGTTTATCGTGTCAATGAAAATTACAAATATTTAGGAAATGCCCCAGGAGAAGATCATCTTTATGTTTTTAGGCCCAATGAGACCAATTTAATGAGTGGTTTAGGGGATTTATCAAAAGCAACATTAAACATGAAAAGACCAGTCCTAGGAAAAAATGAAATCGCAACAAATACCAATTTTGACAATCAAACCATTTTTTATTCTAATGGAAAAAATTCAGGAATAAAAATAGAAGTGACAGGTGAAACAACAGATTCCATAACGTTTAATATTCTCTTACCAACCATTGAAGGGGAAGGTTCAAAAGAAAAACCTTATCTTATTAAAGATGAAAAAATGTTTTTATATCTCATGAGTTTAGACACCAAAAACAAGTATTATCAAATTGAAAATGATCTAGATTTTAAAGAAATCGCAACTTTTCCTAGCCTTAGTTTTGAAGGAAACTTAGAAGGAAAAAATTATACCTTACGTAACATAAAAACAAGCGGTTCAGGTTTATTTAATACTGTCGGTCATTTTTCTACACCAACAAAAATAGAAAATTTGAACATAGAAAATATAGTGGTTCATTCAACTAAACAAAACTATCTTGGTGGTTTTGCAAACGTAGCTGAAAACATCACGCTAAAAAACATTCATTTAAAAAGCGGTTCTGTAACTCGAGAAGGGGAAGCCTTAAATGATTTAATATCAGTGGGAGGTTTTGTGGGGAATGTTAACGATCAAACTACCATAACAAACTGTTCAACTACTTTAGACGTCTCAGCTCCAAAAAACGTTGGAGGCTTTATTGGTCTCAATCAAAATGCTAAAATTGAAAACAGTTTTTCAACAGGTACAGTAAAAGGTGAAAAGAACAGAGGAGGATTTATTGGTTTACAAGCCATCAGTTATGGAACGTACCAAATTCCAAAACAAGTCTATTATGTATTAGAAGAAAACGAAAATCTATCAGGTGTGGGAGGATACGCTAAAAATTTTCATGATTTAAATCTTTTAGATGAAGCTTCATTGGCAAAAGGAATTTCAAGTCTTTATTTCCCTAAAACCATGAATCTTGTAACGTCCGAAAAGAAAACACTTCCTTTTAGCATTCAACCAAGTCAAAGCCTTAATTATCAAGTTTCTATTGAAAAAACGGATTTAATTCGATATGAAAACAATGAATTACTAGGGCTAAAATCGGGAACCAGTAAAATCAATATAGAAATCAGGGTGGGGAATAGAATAATCCTTTTAAACAGTAGGGTGACGATAGAAGAAAACGACTTTTTGACAGAAGAGAAGGTATTAACAAGTCTTGGCTTAAGAAAAAAAGAGCAATACGTTTTAGGAATACCTTTACATTCCAATATAAAAGAGTTCATAGATAAAGTAAACCATTTAAACGGTGTCACTTTAAAAAATTTTAAAAACTCTGAAAATATTGAATTAAAAGAAGGATCCATCGCAACAGGAATGACATTTACTCTAAACTTTAAAGAAAACGATTACTCCTATAGGATAGTTATCAAAGGAGACGTTAATGGAGACGGTAAAATTTACGCGACCGATTATGTTAAAGTTAAAAATCATATTATGGGAAAATCTTCTTTAACTGGACCTTATCTCATCGCCGCAGACATAAACGAAGATGATAAAATCTATGCAACCGATTACGTTCAAATAAAAAACCATATTATGGGAAGACCTTTTAATTAAAGAAGAGTATTAATCAGAAATAAAAAAAATTTTAATTATACACCTAATAATAAAAAATAAATTGACAAATTTAAAATAGAAAAGGTATAATAAAATTACGATTCGTACTTATGTACGCATGAGGAAGAAGGTGAGTAAAAATCGCAACCATAAATAAAATAAAAGACATTCAATTAAATGAAAATTTTGCTAAAAAATATTTGTTAGGTTTAAAACCATTAGATAAAGCATTAAATGGAATCAATGAAAGTACTATTATAACTATTGGAGCAAGGCCTGGTATGGGAAAAAGTAATTTTATGAATAATATTCTCCTAAATTTAATGGACCATTATAATGTTCCAACACTATATGTAAATTTAGAAATGAGTAAAGAAAAAAGTGCTTTAAGACTAGCCACCCTTTCAAAAGGAGAAAAATTTTCAGAAATTCAAAAAAATGAAAACTTAATGAAAGAAACAATGTCTGAACTCACTAAAAAGAATTATAATCTCTATCTTTCAGACGATTGCTTTACGGTAGAAGAACTAGAACAATTGATTAACGAAAATGGAATAAAATTCGTTATCATCGATTACATACAATTATTAAAAAGTAGTCAGAAAAGCCCATCGTCTATCGATAACTATAATGAAGTATTAGATAAAATAAGAGCTCTTGCTAATCAGAAGAAATTAATCGTATTTCTATTATCTCAAATTTCTAGAAATGTAGAACATAGAGAAAACAGTCGCCCATTATTAATGGATTTAAAAAATAGTGGAAATTTAGAAAATAATTCAGATATTGTCTTATTTTTATACCGAAAGTCCTATTATTTAAGGGAAAATAAAAACAATATTCTAGAAATCATCATTGCTAAAAATCGTTATGGCTATACAGATACGGTATACTTAGATTACGATCCTCAAAAAGAGAACTTTATAAATTACTAATGAAATAAGAATTGCCTATCACGAGCGTTTCGCAGTGACTATTAAAATGTATAAACAATACATATCTTACGATATGTAAAACCTCTTACGGGTTTATCAATAATGTTAGAATTCGAGGAATTAGTATGAAAAATCCTAAAAATTATGTAAGCTATATTTTAGATATTGATGAGGAAGTATTGAATGAAGCTTTAACAAAAGGTAAATACTACACATTTAAATTGCCAAAACGAAGTGGCGGATATCGTACCATTGCATCACCTGATTGGAATCTAAAAAAAGTACAAGAAAAAATAAAAGAGTATATTGATAAAAAATATACTTTTTTAGAATGTCAATATGGCTTTATCAAAGGTAAAAATATTGTAGATAATGCTATTATTCATAGTAAAGCGGGATACATTTTAAATATTGATTTAAAAGATTTCTTTCCCTCCATTCATTTTGGACGTGTTCGAGGCATTTTTATGAACCAGCCATTTAATTTACCAAAAGAAGTCGCAACCATTCTGGCAAACCTTTCCTGTTTTCACAATGCACTCCCTCAAGGGTCACCAGCCTCACCCAGTCTTTCAAATATTGTGTGTTATTCATTAGATAAAAAAATACTTCATTTAAGTGAACAGTATCAATTTCATTATACAAGATACGCGGATGATATCACTTTATCGAGTCCAACCCTTTTTTCTGAAAAAATTGTCAAAAGAAATCATGACAACGAAGTTATACTTGGCCAAGAATTACGAAAATTAATCGAAAGAAGTGGCTTTACCATCAATGAAACCAAAACCAATTATAGTTGGCAACGGGAGAGAAAAGAAGTGACAGGTTTAATTGTTAATGAAAAGGTAAACGTAAAAAAAATTTACATAAAGAAATTAAGAGCATTACTGAATCATTGTGAAAAAGAGGGGCTTTATGCGACCGCTTTAAATTATTTTAAAAAAGATGAAAAGGACGATTGTCAAAATATACATAAAAATAAACTGATTAAAGAATTAAAAAAAGTAATAGAAGGAAGATTAAACTTTATAGCTATGGTTCGGGGAAAAGAAGACTTAGTTTTAAAAAAATACCAAAATCAATATTTAGAAATTCTAAAAAAGAATCGAAAATAAAAGAAGGAAATCAAAATCAAAAAAATGATTTCTTTTTTAATAGAATTTAGAACAAAAATTAATTATAATAAATAAAGAAAAGAGTATTATAATGAAAACATTGATTACACTAACCAATAAACAATTAAAGTTAAATAAAAAAAGAACCAAAATGACTTTAATAAGTATCATTTTAACATCAATGTTGTTATTCTTTATTGGTATAGGTGCCTCTACAATAAGAAAACAAAACATCACGGAAGCCTTAAAAAGTAGCGGCGATTTCCATGTTCAATTTGAAGATTTAGACTATCAATCTATAAAAATTTTCCAAGAAGACAAAAAGATAAAATCAATTAAATGCACCCAGAAAAAAGAAGAAATTCCCATTAAATTAAACAATAACGAAGACACCGTTTTAAACATTTTTACCTACAATGAAGAGCTAAAAGAATATGTAACCCTAATAAAAGGAAGCGAGCCCCAGAATAATAATGAAATCCTAATATCAAACAATCTGGCTCAAGAAATGAATCTTGATCTTGAAGGAATGATGCATAACTATAAAATAGTTGGAATTTATAACGAGAATAAATTAATTCAAGAATACCATTATGATACGTTAAAAAGCATTTATAAACCTGTAGCCTTCACAAAAGAGTTTCTGGATCAATCTAACGCTCATACTTATTTTTTTATTACCTATAAAAGTTATTTTAATATTTATGATAAAATTGAGAAGACCGCTACTAAGTTAAATTTAGAACGTGAAGTGAAAAACAAAAGTGAATCTTTTAAAAATACCAACATAAATACGAGCTTATTAGTGGCTTATGGAGCGTATCAAAACAAATTAGATCAATTTCGTATTTATTTCTATTTAGGGATTGTTCTATCTATTATGAGTGTTTTTTGCTTTTTAATCATTTACAATTCATTTGAAAATTCCCTAATAGAAAGAAAAAAGGAACTAGGAAGACTAAAATGTATAGGAGCCACAAAAAAACAGATTTATAAAATGCTCCTTTATGAAGCTAGCTTAGTAGGATCCTTAGGAATCATAATTGGTTTTGGATTAAGCTTAGGGCTAATGGAACTCATTCTTTTATTTATAAATCAAACATTAAAAACAATATTACCGCTTCCATTTAAATTAAATTTAGAAATCTCTTTTCTCATTTTCTCCGTTTTATTTATCATCCTAACCATTTTTCTATCCGTTAGAAAACCCGCCAAAACAGCAAGTCATGTTCCACCCATTCAAACAATCAGAAACACCGAAACCAATTTAAAAATAAAAAAATTCAGTTATCCCCTAATAAAAAAAATAAGTGGAGCCATTGGAGAACTGGCTTATAAAAACATTAAAAGAAACAGTAATAAATTCTTGCTCATTACCACCTCGCTAACCATAAGTTTTGTTTTATTTATTGTTGGCTCTACTTTTATAAATTATTTTTTAGAACAAACAAAAAACACCTTTCATCATTCTTTTGATATAGACATTACTTTATTTGATAATGAGGAAAAAGACAATCAAAAAATTATTGAAGAAATTAAAAATATAAAATTAATGGATGACTATGTAGAATCAAAAATAGCTTTTCTTTATTTTCAAGGGGAAGAAGAATTTCTTAACCCAGAGTATTTAAATCAAAACAATCATTATCATACTCTTTCTTTAGTAGGTTTAGATGAAGAAAATTATCAAAAATATAAAAAAGAATTAGGATTAAAAGACGACCGAATGATTCTGTATAACTTAAAAGAAATTGAAAAAAATAATGAAAGCGAAACAATTGAAGCCTTTAAAGACAATCTGGAAAGAATAAAAATTTGTGAAATAGAAATCCAGGACCAAGAAAATACAACTCAGTATATTACACATGAGCCGTATTTAACTTTAGAAAATCTATACTTAACCAATAAGAATTACTTAAACAAATTTAATACACTGACATTAGTTGTAGACTTAAAACAATTTAATTATCTAGTCACCAACTTTATTAGTAAAAATACCAAAAATTTTAGTAGTATCACCAATGAAACTTATGAAGACTATTTAAAGAAATATTGGAAAATAGAAATAAATAGTCGAAAATTTAAAAAATTAGACGATGAAATAAATCAAATTGTAAAGAAATACGCCTCAAATCATATTCAATATGAAAATCGAGCACTAGAAAATTACGAAATCTATTTACTTTACCTTGTTATAAAAGGTCTCCTTTACTTTATTCTTTTATTTATAGCATTAATAAGTATTTTAAGTATGTTTAATACCCTAAGTTCAAACATCAACCTAAGAAGAATGGAATTTTCGATTTTAAGAAGTCTAGGAATGAGTCAGAAAAATTTAAACAAAATGATTCAACTCGAAAGTTTCTTTTTAATAATTAAAACGTTAATGATAGGCCTACCCGATTTCTTTAACTCTAATTTATCTTCTAATAGAAGTTTCGAAATTAAATAGCAAAAAAAATGCACTAATCATGCTTTTTCCTACAAAATACCTAATACTTGCAACATTATGTGTTTTAGTTATCATTTTAATAGTGATGAGGTACAGTGTTAAAAAAATAAAAAATACCAATATTATTGAGTCCATAAAAAATGAAAATATTTAGTGAATTATTTATAATTAATAGTATAATAAAAGAAATCTTAAGAGGAGTAAAAAGTTTATGAATCAAGAAAAATTTGGTCAATTAATTAAAGAAATAAGAAAAACAAATCATTTAACTCAAAAACAATTGGCTGAAAAATACCATGTAACATTCCAAGCCGTCAGCAAATGGGAACGTGGCTTAAACATGCCAGATATGATTTTAATAAGACAAATAAGCAAAGATTTTAATATTAGTTTAGAAGAATTATTTGATGGAGAAAGGAAAACACCAAATCGAAAGAATAAAAAAAGTCTCTTAATTATTTTAGTGACACTTTCTCTAATTCTTTTTACAGTCGTTCTTTTTAAGATATGGAATCAAAATAAAAACGATTTTCAATTTAAAACCCTTTCCTCTGAATGTAAAAACTTTAACATTTCTGGAAACATAGCCTATAACGAAAACAAATCCGCCATTTATATTTCAAACATTGAATATTGTGGAGAAGTTAATGAAGAGGAATATCAAACGATTGAATGTACTTTATACGAATCAAACGAAGAAATAGAAAAGAAAATTAGTGCTTATAAATACGAAGGACTCAATACCATTACGTTAGAAAAATTTTTACAAGAAGTCACTTTTTCTGTTGATAATTATAAAAAAGTTTGTGAATTTTATAAAGAAGAGAGTTTATTTATTTCCATAAAAGCAACAACAAAAGATGAGAAAAACAGAACGTACACCATTCCTTTAACGCTAAAAAGTTGTTCTTAAAAAATCAACTTAAAGTTGAGCGGATTAAACCAAAAGACGATTGCCATTTTCTCTTTTTTTCTTTAAATTAAAAACAGAAGGAGGAAGAAAATGAAAAAAAATATAATATTAATTTTAGTAATGATAGTTTGTTTTGTAGGGGGAGGAGTATTTACTCATTTTGTATTCAAAGAAAAAGGAACTATTGAAGAGCCCTTACCTAAAGCTGAATTAGCAGAAGGATTGCGAGGAAAATATGGAATAGATAAAAACATTGATGAAACCACCATTGACGAGTATTTAAATCGTACCGATACCGTTTATCGTGATGTGAGAATGCTTGTTGATACCGCTACTTGGGAAAATAAAGGTGGCGATCGTTACTTAAGTGGATACATTGAAGGATTTGAAGTCATTCCATCGGTTTATCTAGCGGGTTTTACTGATGAATACATTGAACAAAAAAAGCGTGAAAACGTAAGTGGTTTGTACACGGGAGAAACGTTATATACATTAGAAGAAGATGGGAGCTACACAGCCAATTATGAAGAATCTTTATCCATTTTAGAAGCCATCTTCCCAAAAGATAAAAATATTTTTATCATGTGTGGAGCTGGTGGCTATGCGGGTCAAGTTAAAGAGTTATTAATTGCTTTAGGTTGGGATAAAGAACGCGTTCGTGACATCGGCGGCTACTGGTATTATAAAGGCAACCATGCCATTGAAGTAAAAAGAACAAAAGACGGAAAAGATGTGTATGATTTTAGCAAAGTGCCTTATTATAATATTGATTTTGATGTCTTAACAAAGGTGAAAAAATGAAAAAATGGAAAATTATTCTCCCTATTTTATTAATAGGAGTGGTTCTCTCTCTTTTTTCCATCTTGAAACCGAAAAATAAAACCTTTGATTTAGAAGAAAAATATTACGGAGAAAATAAAATAATCGAGATAGAAGGGCAAGAATTAGAAAAATTAATCAACGAAAAAGAAAGCTTTGCCGTTTTTGTTTACCAGCCAATGTGCATCACTTCTTCTGATTTTGAAAGCGTATTAAATGAGTTTTTAGAAGAAAATAAAGTTACTATTTATAAAATTGCTTTTTCAAAATTAAAAGAACTGAAAGTTGGAGATAAAATAAATTATTATCCTTCATTTATTCTATTTGAAAATGGAAAAAGAATAGACTTTTTAGAAGCCAATAAAGAGGAAGACTTACGTTTTTATGAAAGCAAAGAAGGCTTTAAAAGTTGGTTTACAAAATATATTCATTTAAAAGAAATAAACAAGAATTCATCCGTTTCTAATGAAACAGAGGCTGAAGAAACACCAGCACCATCCAAAAATGTTCATTTAGAAAATGTAAAAAAAGAAAAAAACAAAGTGAATATCTATTTCTTTTGGGGAGACGGATGTCCTCACTGTGAAGAAGAATTTAAATTTTTTGAAAGTATAAAGGAAGACTACGGCAAACTTTATAACTTATACCCTTTTGAAGTTTGGTACAACAAAGAAAATAAGGAAAATTTAGAATTATTTGCTCGCCAAATGAACGATACCATTAAAGGTGTTCCTTATACCATCATAGGAAACCAAACTTTTAAAGGTTTTAAAGAATCTTACAAAGAAGAATTGATAAAAGCTATCGAAACAGAATCAAAAAAAGACTTCGATGTTTACTTTGATAAAATAAAAGAATAGTAAAATTTTAAAAATGACTATTTTTTTTTATTGCCTTTCTGACAAGTTATAAATATAATAGAAGCTATTCAACAAGGTGAGATTATGGAAAAAATAAAACAGCTTTCTTTTTTAAAAGAAGAACCAAAGAAAGAACAAAAAAAATTTTTTGATGAAACATTAGAATTTATAAAAAAAATGCAAGAAGAAAGTGATTATCTGGAGCAAATAAAAGAAGAATTTTTGTATTATCTAGATTTAGGACTAAATGAAGAAGAGTTAAAAAATTTTTACGTGCACGCTCATAAAGCTTTCAATGCGTTTATAGCTGGTTACTTTGAAAAAAAAGACCCCTTATACTATAGTCAATTGTCTAATAAATATCAAGAATTTGTCAAAACGTATCATAAAGTAGGAAATCTTTTATTATTTTATTTGAATCATCTTCATGATTTTGAAACAAATCAACTAGATAACAATACTCTAGATCGAATAGAAACTTTTATTTTAAAAGACAGAATCGAATTTCAAGATAGAGAAGCACTTAAAGTTTTTGAAAAATTAAAAAATAAAAAAAATTACCAATTTTTTGTGAAAATGGATGAATCAGGCTTAAAGAAGAAAAGAGTAGAAAATGTTAAAGAACTTGATTTTATATTAACTAATTTTTTTGTTTTGAATTACGATAAGAAGAAAAATCCTGTGATGTTTTATAACGGAACGGATGAAAATAAAAAATACGCTATTGAAATTGCTTTAGAATATTTAAGTCGTATATATTCGGTTAATCATTACCACAAAATAGAGAATGATTATGTAATAGCCTTAGAAAAATTTATTGTAGATAAAAATCAACAAGACATTATCATGACAAACTCTAAATTATGTATAACAAAATCTATTTTAATGGCAAGAATAAATGCTAGAAACGTTTTTGGTCATGATACAAACGCCTTAAAATTAGTTTTAAAATAATCAAAAGAATGATGTAAAAATAGTAGATAAGAAGAAAGGAAAAGCAATATGGATACAAATCAAAAAACGCCTCTTTATTTTTATCACCTTGTAAATAAAGATGTCAACTTAAGTAAAGGTTTAAACAGTTTACAATATATGTACGATCATAAAATGTTTAAAGAATTTGATAAAAACGTCTTAAAATATAAACAACGCATAATAAATGAATGGAGATTAAAAGAATACCATGGAAAAGAAAATTTAACTAGAGAAGATTATATCGAAGCGTTAAAAAAATTTCGTGGTCAAAATGGTGCCTATTACATTTATTTCTTTCGCTATCCGCCTTTTATAAATTTAGGAGACAAAATAAAAGAATTATCCAAAGTTAAAGATATTTATCGAATAAATATACATGATGAAAAATTGGCTACGCAAATTGAAGAAATCTTTTATGGCTATGATTTAAGTTATAGTGATAATCAAAAATTAGATGAGAATTATTATGAACAAATAAAGATAGAAGACTATTTTAAAAACTACGATGACCAACGAGAAATGAACTTTAGTACTTTAAATCATATTGGTATTGCTTTTAAAAATGGCAATTGTCCAAAAATTTATTTAGAAAAAATAAATTGGCCTGAAACTCTAGAAGACATAAAACAAATGGAAGGAGTAGAAAAATGATTTATGAATGCATTTTAAATAATAAAGAATATTTAGAACTTGCAGAACAAATTGGCAACAGACATTTCATTACCGATGGCAAATGGGATTGGGAACATGGTTTAGGTCATTACAAAAGAGTCACTGAGTACGTTAAAACTATTTTAGAACAATTAGGAGTTGATGAACGAACCATTGATTTAGGTATGGCCGCCGCTTTACTTCATGATATTGGTTTAAGTGAAAGTGATACCAACAAAAAAGACCACGCCGTAAAAAGTAGTAAGATGTTTCGTAAATACTTAGAAAACACAAACGTTACGGAAGAAGAAAAAAAGATTTTAGAACATGCGATTCAAGATCATGGCTCTGGAAATGAAATAAATTCATTTATAGGACTTTCTTTAGTCCTAGCTGACAAATTAGACATCACTTATCATCGAACCATAAATTCCACCATTCAAGATAACATCAATAAAGAAGTTCAAAAAATAAAAAAGGTGAGTATTGAAATAACCGCAGAAAATTTAATTATAAATTATGAAACTTTAGAAAACATTGACTTAAGCTTACTTCAAAAAGAATGGGCAAAACCCTTTGAAATTCCTAAAAAAATGGCAAAAATTTTAGAAAAAAACTGTATCTTTAAAATAAACAATCAAAAAATAGAAATCTAGCAAATACTATAAATAGCATAGATTTATTTAAAAAACAATCGAATCTTAAACAGTATTTACGATAGTTAATCGTTTATCAGTTAAGTTTATATTGACATAATCGGTAGCTAGCAAGTTTCATAAGTTTAACTAAAAGAATTCCCTTATTACAATTAAAAGAAGTTAAAATGAATATGGAGTATGGAAGAGTTTTACTTAGAGTATAATTTAGACATAAGAAGTCTTTATGATTTGAATTGAAAATTGGAGGCAATTAATGGACAATGAATTAATTAAAAATGATAATGAAATTAATACTATATTTGATAATATAAAAGAATTAGTTATTAATAGTAGAAATAAAGTATATAGTGCTGTAAATACGGAAATGCTTAAGCTTTATTGGAATATTGGCAAGGCAATTATGGAAATCCAACAGGGAGATGAAAGAGCAAGTTATGGTGATGCTGTTTTGGAGAAACTATCACAAAAATTAACGAATGAATTTGGCAAAGGATTTTCTAAAAGAAATTTAGAGAGAATGAGAAAGTTTTATATTTATTTTCCAATTGCGACAACAGTGTCGTCGCAATTAAGTTGGTCACATTATTTGGAATTAATAAAGATAGAGGAAGAAACTAAAAGGAATTTTTAATTCAATGAATGTATAAATACTAAATGGAGTGTTAGGGAACTTGGGAGGCAAATCGGTTCTCTATTATATGAAAGATTAGCCTTATCTACTAATAAAGAAAAAATTTTAAATCTTGCTGAAAAAGGTCAAGTTTTAGAATCAAGTAAAGATTTAGTAAAAGATTCATTTGTTTTAGAATTTCTTCATATTAAAGAAAATACAGATTATTTAGAAACAGATTTTAAAAAATTGCGATGAAAATCCAACTGTTGGTATTTTATTATCAACATTGAAAAACAAGACTGTTGTAAAATATACTCTACCAGAAGCCAATAAAAATATTTTTTCTTCTAGTTATAAATTGCATTTACCTACAGAACAAGAATTAATTAGTGCTGTAGAAGAAGAAAAGAAAAACTTTGAATTAAATGAATAAATCTAATTATGCCAAATTTGTCATAATTAAAAGATAAATGGAGGAACGAAAATGAAAGATTATATATTTATAATTGGGGCAAGTGGTATTGGAAAAACAACATTAGCAAGAGAATTATATAAACATTATAACGGTGTATATTTTGAACAAAATATGATTCCAGAATTTGGAATACCAAATAATGTTGATGAAGGAAAATTTGAAGAGGAAATAATGTGGGAATCTTCTATTCTATTATTAAAATATTTTTATGATAAGGGACTGAAAAATATTATAGCACTTGACTTCAATGACATTAGAACGAGAGAAATACCACAAATATTAAAGGCACAAACTTTGTTACATTAAAATTAATCTCAAGTGACTATGAACAAAATAAAAGACAAATGATTTCTCGTGGTGCAAATGGATTAGTTGACTTGGAATTATTAGAAGTATCCACTAGAAAAATAATGGAAAGAAATTTATTACCTAATGAAGTTATTTTAGATATAGCAGGTAAAAACAAAGAGGAAGTATTAAAAGAGGCAATTGATTTAATAGATAGTTTTAATTCAAAATTAGATTACGAATATGATATTCCAGATAAAAGTTTATTTTATTCTTGGGTACAAAGCGATGGATTAAGGAAATAAAGGTGATTAGATTTATGGCAAAATTAATTTGTATATGTGGAAAAAATTGGTTGTGGCAAAACTTATTACGCGAATCAATTAAAAGAAAAAGAACAGGCTGTGATTTTATCTACGGATGAAGTCACTTATGATTTGACAAATAATAAACAAGGGGAAGATTATGATGAATTTGCAAGAAGAGTGAATTTATATTTAAGAAAAAAAGCCGTAGAAATTGTGAATGCGGGATGTACGGTGATTTTAGATTGGGGCTTTTGGACAAAAGAAAATAGAAATGAAATTAAAAAGTTTGGCTATGATAATAATATCTTCGTAGAAATGCATTATATTGATATTGATGATAAAACTTGGTATGAAAACATAGAAGAAAGAAATAGTAAAGTTTTAGCAGGTAATGGAGGTTCCAGTTTTTATGTTGATGAAGGATTATTAAAAAAAGTTTCTTCTCTATTTGAAATACCAGAAAAAGAGGAAATTGATGTTTGGCATGTTTTAGATAGAAAAAGAATAAAAAAATAAATATCTATGACTTTGTAGAAATTAAAACAAAGGCAATATTAATACAATTGTACTTAAAAAACTCATGCAGACAAAATATCTCATGAATTATATTTAGAAAAAACTATATCTTTAAAATAAACAATCAAAAATAGAAATCAAGCAATTATAGAGAGCATAAATTGATTTGAAAATAAAAAAAATCTCTTGACTCTTAAACATATGTACGATAGGATGGCTTTACGAGGGATAAATCATGCTAGATAAAACTTTACAAGAAATAATCAATAGTATTAAAAAGGCGATTACTAAAACACAAATTGAAATAATGAATGATGCAAATAAAAAATTAGTTAATTTGTATTATAATATAGGGAAAATACTAGAAGAGAATAGTAATTGGGGAAATAAATTTATAGATAATATAGCCTTAGAACTAAAAATTACTTTCCCTAATTTAAAAGGATTCTCAGTTCGTAATTTAAAATATATGAAGTCTTTTTATAAAGAATATAAAGAAGATGAAGAATTTGTGCACCTAAGTGCACAATTACCATGGAAACATAATGTATCGTTGATTGAAAAAGTGAAAGATAAAAAAGTACGTAAATGGTATATGAAAAGATGTTTAGAAGAAGGTTGGTCTAAAAATGTATTATTATATCAAATAGACACAAATCTTTATAGAAGACAAGAGCATACTGTTAAACATAACAATTTTGATGTAACTTTAAAACAAAATAGTGACCTTGCAAATAATATGCTAAAAGAACCATTTGTATTCGATTTACTTGAACTAACCGAAAATTACAAAGAAAAAGAACTGGAGAGTCAAATGTTAAGTAGATTAAAGAATATTTTACTTGAATTGGGCAAAGGCTTTTCATTTGTAGGAAATCAATATAAAATAACTATAGACAATCAAGATTTCCTAATTGATTTACTTTTCTATCATATTAAATTAAAATGTTACATTGCGGTTGAGCTAAAAACGGGAGCATTTAAACCTGAATATGCTGGTAAAATGGGCTTTTATCTAGCAGCATTAGACGAAGCAATAAAAGAAGAAAATGATAATCCCTCGATAGGAATTATTATGTGTCAAAATAAAAGTAATCAAATAGTAGATTATACTTTAAAATATATAAATAAACCTGTTGGAGTTAGTGAGTATAAAATAATAAATAAAGTAACTAATGAAGTAATAAAAAATCTTCCAACAGAAGAAGAATTAAATAGGCATATGAATATAGAAGAATAGTGGTGGAAAACAAAATGATTGATTATAAATATTATACTGAAGAAGTACCAAAAAATATGAGAATTACCCAAGTCTCTGGCATTATCTTAGATGAGAAGAAACGCGTCATGATTTATCAAGAAAAAAAGGGAAACTACCGCATTCCAGGTGGGCACCCCGAAAAAAATGAAACGTTAGAAGAAACTCTAAAACGCGAAGTATTAGAAGAAGTAAATGTAACAATAGAAAACATCTCCTATTTAGGCTTTCAAGAAGTCATCGGTGATACAAAGGATTCCTATGCCCAAGTAAGAATGTTAGCAACGATTAAATCCATTGGTGAAGAAAGACCAGATCCCGCCGAACAGGAAACTTACAAAAGAATTTTGATCCCCTTAGAAGAGTTAAATGATTACTTGAATTGGGGGAGTGTTGGAGATGAAATGACAGAGCAAGCCTTAAACAAAATAAAGGGAGTAGAATGAAAGAGGAAATTAGGAAAATTAAAAAAATCATTCAGGAAAATCCTGAAAAACGCATTTTGATTTTAGGAACAAGAATTAGTGGCATGAATGAACTAGAAATAGAAGACTTTACAAGGCTTTATGACCAAAAACTTATCAATCAGTTCGGCTACATTGACCTTAGATATATCACTGAAGAAGAAAAAGAAAAAGTGAAAAAGAGCATTCAAATAAAACCAGGTATCCCCATGTTCAGTGAAGAAATCATTGAAAGTGATCTCATCCTCTTTTTAAACTTAAACGAAAACTTATTAAAATTAAAAGCCTATCTTGAACAAGTTTCCTTTTATAACATTTTAAATACTCAAAACCAAATAAAAAAAGCCCTTAAATCTGTAAAAGCCCCAATAAAAACAATAAACGTAAAACCGCACACTATCGATTTAAAAAAAGAAAAACGTATTGTCTACCTTTGTGGGAAACTAGATAACATAAACTTCACCGACAAAAGACAACAAGAATTTAAAGACAGAATAGAAAATGAATTTGCTTGTCAATTTCCCTACATAAAAAAAGTAAACAATCTAGACGAACTAAAAAGAAAACAAGGCTTTCTGGCAATCATAAATGAAAATTTTTTACCCCAAAATAGCATTGAACTAGATAAAAAATACCGCTCATTCTTTAAAAACTTTACTTATGTCTATATCATCACAGAAGACGTAAAAAAACAAAACAAATACCATTTAAAATACAGTCCCTTTTATTATGTGAACGAGAACTATTTTGAAGACGAAACACTGTATCGTTTATTCCTTAACAACTTATTAACAAATAAATTACGTAAAATAAGTGTCCAAAGAAGAGAAAAACTAGAAGAACTGAAAAAATATCTAAAAGGAAAAGAAACCTTCACCACGAAAGAACTAAAAAAAGTTTTTTTGCAATCGGAACGTCAAATCGAAAGAGACTTAGAAGACTTCAATAATCTTTACGGGAACATCGGGTATGACTTTAAAAAGAAAGAATGGTATCAAGTAAATACAATTATAAAATAACGTAAGATACCTGTGATTAAAAGAAATAAATATAAAAAAAGATGTCGTTTACTAAACGGCATTTTTATTGTGCTATAATGTAAGTAGAAAAGGAAAGAGTGTATATGAATCAAATAAAAATAACAAACAAATTATTAACCCAAGAAATTAATTTGTGGATATCTAGAGATTGGGGGTCTACCTTAGATTTAACACCACTACTAACCAGCATCATTTATGAAACAGCCATAAAAGAAAACAAAAAAGTTTTACTTATTACCTCAGTGAATGACGTTCCTGAAGACACGAGTTGGTTTCATGCCAACCTCGTTTCGCGAATTTCCAACATTGACCTGGAAAAAACACTCGCTTATCTAGCCCCATTTAGTTATCAACAACGACTAGAAGAAAGGCAAGTTGTAAACGATTTACCAAACAAAGAAGCCTTTTTCGCCTCTTTAGAAACCATCAAAAACAGTCACTTTCAAATAAACGAATCCGTCTATGCTGACTATGGCAACCTTTACTTTATTTTTGATGAACATTATAAAAATACAAAATATGATTTAGTTATACTAAAAGACATCAATAGTTGTTTAAGATATGAACAAAAAAAATTAGAACAAGAGCTCCAAATCCCCTATGAAGAAGCAAGAGTAAAAGTTTTAGAAACCATTCAGAACTACGCCCGTAAAACCAATACCCAATTTTTATTTTTAGAAGGAGGACTTTCTGGCTATGGGAGCCTAAACTTTTATAAGCACCATAACGTAAAAGTAATCGACTATAATGCAAAAGAGGGGATTTATCATTTTGACACGGGCGAAAAAGTAAGCCTCAATTCAAAGACAAATGAAATTTTAACATTTGAAGAAAATGGAATCGAAAAAACATTTGAAACCCGCTTCACCAATAATAAAATCAGTGTATTATATAGTGAAGAAAACCAAGAGGCCCTAACGCTTCTAAACATCCTAAAAGAACAAGTTTTAAAAGAAAACACCCAAATAAGAATTTGTGACTTTGATGGAAAACTAAAAAATAATTCGCTAAATTGTACTTATGAAAACTTTGAAGACACTGAACTTTTTAAGAAAATAGACTTAGAAACTGAGATTTTAAACTTAGAAAAACATTATGATTACTTAATCATAAATGACTTTATCACTTTCCAAAAACGTTGTTCGAAAGAGGGAGAAGAAATAGTAGAACAACTTTACCAATATGCCAAATATGAAAACACCAAAATCATCATCTTGAATGCCTATCAAATACGTCACCCTAAAGAAGATTTACCCTTTTATCATAACTTTAGTAAATTTACCCAAAACATCATCACCACTTTAAAAAGAGACGATGAAAAAGTAGACTTAATCTTTGAAGAATCCAACCAAAATCCTGAAAGAATCTTTGCCTTTGAAAGGAGCAACTCATGAACCCAAAAATTTCAATTATCACGAGTATGAATAACAAAGAAAGAATACTTTTTTTTATCAACCTTCTAAACGAATATGCCCTAAATCAAAACAAATCCGTCTTTCTTCCAATATTTTATGTTCCCAAAAACTTTTACTTAAGTAAACTCATTGCCTTATTATCAGGAGAATCCTATAAACTCATCGAAACCTATTTAGACCCAACGTTAGGCGTTAGCCACACTACTAAAGAAAAAATCAATCCCACCAAATTTGTAAATGCCATCGAAAAAATTCGTTCATCCGACTTAATCATGAGCAAAAACAAATTTTCGGACGAAACTTATTTAGAATTTATATTTGAACATAACTCAAAATACGATTGTATCCTAATCGATGACTTTGATGATTTTATTAGTAGCACCCCAGAAGACATAGAAACCATTTTTAATCAAATCGAAAACTATGCGAAAGAAAATCAAAGTGAAGTTATTTTATTTATGAATGAAAAAGATATAGAGAATTATCAAATTCCTAAAAATTATCAAATAGGAAAAATAGAAAACGAAATAAAAATAACCTATAACAAAGAAAATTTTTCGATTGAGGAGATAGACTAAATGGGCAAAATGAACATCTTAATCGGTGACATCACCAGTGATGAAATCTTAAAAAATCATGATTGTATTGTAAACCCAACCAACCCCGCTATGCGTATGGGGATGGGGGTAAGTGGTGCCATATTTAAAAAAGCAGGCGTCCAAGTACTAGAAGCCTACACAAGTGAAAAATATCATATCACGTATGACAGTAATGCCAATGAAATGAAAGTCGGAGAAATACGCATCACTCCTGGATTTAACTTAAATATGGACATTCTTTTTGTTCAAGGTCCTCGTGTTTGGGACTATAAAAATCCTTTAGAAATTCTAAAAATAACTTATCAAAACCTATTGGATGAATTGGGTGTAAAATCCTACAAAAACATCTTACTCCCAAGTATTGGAACAGGAGAATATGGCTTTACGCATGAAGAAGTAGGACCCATGTTAAAAAATATGATTAGCGATTTTGTAAAAAATCACGACATCAACATTGATTTAGTTTTATACGAAAGCGAGGTAAAAAAATATTATGAATGAAATCCTTCATTGGGTCCACACCAAAACAAATAAAGAGAGTTTAATAGAGATAAAAGAGTTAATGGAAACAGAAAAAACCTTTATTTTAGCCAATAAAGAAGATACCTCCGATTTTTATCAAGTAAATTTATTAACCAAAGAACAAAACAAAAATTTAATGTATGGCATGGAAATAACCACCAAAGAATTACTATCCTTCATTGTCATTGCCAAAAACAACCAAGGGATAAAAGAATTATTTAAACTACTTTCATTAAAGAAGATTACTCTTGAAGATTTAAAAGAATGCCCAAACGTCGTCACTATTTTAATCCAAGAAGAACCAAACGCACTGGATTTCTATTATGATTATAGAGGAATTCCTAGCACTACGAAGAAAGAAGAAGTTTTAAAAATCCTTGACTTCGCGAAAAAACAAAACAAAAAAGCCTTGATCCTAAATGAAGTCCGTTACCTAAAAAAAGAAGACAAATTAGCCTGGGCCATTCTAATGAACCAAAAAATGGAACATTTAAAAGACTTTCACTTAAAAACAAAAGAAGAACTTTGGGAAGAATTTTCTTATCTTGATGAACCAATCAAACATGAAATTTTTATTGAAAACCAAAAGACATTAATAAATCAGATAGAAAAAATAACTCTTGAAGAACCTAAAGAACCAGAGATAGAGGAATCAGAGGAAAAATTAAAAACCTTAATTCAAGAAAAAGTAGAAGAAAAATATGGCAAAAATATTCCTTTGGAAGTCCAAGAAAGAATAAATCTCGAACTAACAAGTATTTTCAACCAGCATACCGCAAGCATTTATCTTATATGGGCAGAAATTATGCAAGGCAAAAAAAGTGAGTTAACCTCTTCAAGAGGGGCAGTCGCTTCTTCATTTATTGCTTACTTATTAAACATTACCGAATTTAATCCCATTCTAGAAAACTTAGCTCCCGAAATATTTTATGGAAGTCACTTTGATAAAAAGCCAGATATCAATATAAACTTTGCTTATGAAAGAGAAGAAATCCTAAAACCTTTAGAAGAAAAATATAACGTCTACTATCTAAAAACGGAAAAAGTCTATTCTCCAAAAGAAGCCTTAAAAAAAATTGAAGACTATTGCCTAAAATTTAACCTCACATTAAAAAATGAAGAAAAAGAAGCCTTAGCCTTAAAAATCGTTGGAGTAAAAATGACCGAAGGAATCCATGTGGGCCGAAACTACATCTTCCCAAAAGAAAATGACCCATCTTTTCTTCCCTTTAAAACAATAGGAAATAAAAAAATCATTCAAATTCCAACAGAAAACTTAAAAATCACCAGTTTTGGCATCCTAGAACACTCGTTACTAACCTTATTAGAAGAAATTCAAAACCAAATTCAAGAAGACATTCACGAATTAGTCATCGACAATCGTACCATTTCTTTATTTAATAGTCCCAAAGTATTAAAAATAACTAAAGAAGAAATTACTTATCCATTTGGAATACTAGGCTTTCATGAATGCTTATTAGACTTTATAGAAAAAAAGGATCCCTCATTAAAACTTTACTCTCAAGAAGATTTAATAAAGCTCTATGGTCTTTTTCATGGCACAGACACGTGGTATGAAAACGCTCAAAACTTGCTCGAAAAGAAAATTTGCAAGTTAAAAGACACCATTTCTTCAAGAGAAGACTTATTAGAAACCTTATTAAACTATCAATTTGAAAGAAAAGAAGCCTTAAAAATAATGGAAGACATCAGTTTTGGAAGATTAAAAAAGGAGAGTTGGGAAGAATACAAAAGGTTAATGCAAGAAAAAAAGATGCCTGAGTGGTTAATCGAATCCGTCAGCAAAATAAAATACCTTTTCCCAAGAGGGCACCTCTTATCTTATAGCGTCATGTTCTTAAGACTTGCAAAACTAAAAATAGATTACCCTAAAATTTTTTATTCTACTTACTTCAAACAAAACGAAATAAATCCTCATATAACCAAAAAAGAAATAGAAGAAGCCTTAAGAACTGAAACCAAATTCACCGAACAACTAAAATTAAAAACATTATTAGAAAGTAAATTAAGAGGTATTTTATGAAAGTAAAAATTTGGAAAGGAACCAATCAAATAGGGGGATGTATCACTGAAATTAAAACCGAACACGCTAATATCATCATCGACTTTGGAAGTGACCTTGATGAAGAAAAAGACTTTGAAATAGAAGGATTAACCAAAGGAACTCCCGCTTATGACGCCGTTTTCATCACCCACAGCCATGGTGACCACATAGGGCTCATTCACAACATTTTAGATACCATTCCCATTTATGTGGAAGAAATCTCTGAAAAAATCTATCATCTTTTAAATGCATTCACCTATAAAAAACACACCCAGAAACAAACTTTACACTTTAACTTCCATGAACCTATTACCATCAAAGACATCACGATCACTCCATTTTTAGTCGATCACTCTTCCTATAACGCAGCTATGTTTTTAATCGAAACTGAAAACAAACGAATCTTGCATACGGGAGACTTCCGAAATCATGGAAGAAAAGGCCCTCTTTTTCTAAAAACACTAGAAGAAATAGGAAAAGTTGACCTAATCATAACAGAAGGAACAACCTTAGGAAGAAAGAATGAAAAAAGTAAAACCGAAGAAGAACTAACCCTAGAAGCGACTGAAATATTTAAAAAATATGACCAAGTGTTTATTTTACAGGCTTCTACCAATATCGACCGTATCACAACCATTTATAAAGCAAGTCGAAAAACGAACAAAAACTTTATCGAAGACTTATTCACCGCGAATATCGCTACTCATTTACAAAACAACAAAATTCCTAATCCTCAAAATTTTTCTAATGTTTACGTTTGGATTCCGAAAAAATACCAAAAGAAAAAGAACGAATTTAAAAAACTGTACATCGAACCCTTTAAAAAATACAGCAAAAAGGAAGCCTATGAAAACAAAAAATATACACTACTTGTAAAAACTTCCATGTTAGAAGACATAGAAAAACTCTACGCCAAAAAGAAAATTACGAATGCGGTTCTTCTATACTCCATGTGGGAAGGGTACCAAGAAAAAGAAGAAATGAAAGAGTTCCTAGGAAAAATAAAAAATTATGGAATTTATGATAAAATAAACTTACATACATCAGGTCATGCCAATCAAGAAACCATCGCCTTATTAAATAAACTTAAAGCCAAAAAAGTCATTCCCATACACACTACAAATGCACAAGAACTACAACAAATCTTGGAGAATGTTTATTTAATAAAAGACGAAGAAGAAATAGAGGTATAAGAAATGGAATTAAAAGAATTAATACATGTTATAAAAAACGATGAAGAATTGATTATTAGGTATCGTGAAAAAAATCAAAAAGTATATTATTTAGGTCAAAGACTTTTTGACATTGATTTAAAAAATAACAAAGTCACCTTGCCTGAAACCTTAAAATTAAGTGGAAAAGAGTATAAAGAAAAAAATTATCAAAAATATATCAAAGCGATTAAAAAACTCAACCAATATAATCCTTATTTTGAAATTATCTGTGAAACAGCAACCATTGAATTTACCAATGCCCATTTAAGCAACTTTAAAAAGAAACTAGAAAGCTTAGAAAATATTGTAAAAAAAGAGGAATTATCCCAATCTTTACAAGAATTAGAAAGTTTTAAAATTGCATTTAAAGACATCAATACCATTGAAAGTGTAATAGATATACAACAAGAACTTTTCAAAGTTACAGTGGATAAGTTACCTTTAAAGAAACCCAGTTTTGATATTAAATTTTTATTAAAATTTGAACAATTAGAAAGTGTTACATTAAATGAAATCATAATGCAAATGAAGGAATTAATAAAAAAATACAATTTAGAATTTGTAGGGAATAAAGACGAAAAAATGTTTCAACAATACATGATGAAAAAAGATTGTAGTGCGGTGATTCAACAAAATGCCTTGCCATTAGAAGTTGAGGTAGTCATCTACCCTTATCGTGGATTAAAGGGACATCAAGTTTTCGTTTATGAGGATAAAACATTCCAAGAAACAACCCTTTGGAATGATACGAAATTTAGTGGTCGAATTGATAATGCCTATGTAGGAGAAAATAAAAAAATAATATTTGTCGAAATAAAAGTCGACGATAACGTCATTTCTATTGAAAAAAATGGGGTATTAAAACACTTGCACGATATGCGATTATTTTTTGAAAACAAAGTGGCTTTAGCGGAAACACTAAATGAATTAGAAGAAGGTTACAAAATTAAAACGGGCGATTTGAGTGGTTTAGATAAAACCACATTTAAGTATTACATTCTTTGTGGGTATACCAGTGAAGAGAAAAAAGAAAATTGCATTCATTTAATTAAGGAAGACGTCGTAAAATATAAAGAGCAAGTAATTAAACCTTACCAAAAAATAGCGCACTTAATAGAAACAAAGTTACTATTTGTAAAAATAATTAAGGATGAACAGGGGAATATCGCCCAAATAGAAGTGCCAGAAAAATACGATTACACCGAAATTTTAGAAATCAATTAAAATTTATTGTAAAAATAGTAAAAAAGATTGGCATAATAAATAAATATGTAGTATCATATAGACATATATGAATTAAGGCGGGATGGTATGAAAAGGAAATCTATCTTTTTAATTAGCTTAATGTTTATAACATTAATGAGTATATATGGTGTCAGTGGAACCATGGCCAAATACGTTTCATCCATTGATATAAGCGATGAAGCAAGAGTGGCAAAATGGGACATTGGTATTACGAGAGAAATTGATTTGTTTCGTGATTCTTATTATAATGAACAGGGAGCAAAAATGGTAGAATCTGGAAATTTAGACGCTATAGTGGCTCCTGGAACCGAGGGAGAATATACCTTTACCATTACAGGCGTTCCAGAAACCAATTACACCTTAAAAATTGAAGTATTAGAAGCTTTAGATACGGTAGGAAGAATCACATACAGTTTGGATGGAATCTATAATAATTTAGACATCAAAACATTAAAGTTTATCTTAGAAAATTTATTGAGAGAAGATGACGTTTATCCAGCAAACAAACCGTTAAAAGTAAATCAGCATACCATTAGTTGGAAATGGAACTTTTATGAAAATGATGACATGGATAATTTAGATACTTCAAAAGGAGAAAGTGCTATAACAGATCATCAAGATAAAAATTATAACGATCAACCGATGGTAAAATTAAAGATAAAAGTGATAGCTGAACAATCAACTAAAGAAGCAAATGTGAATTTAAATTAATAGTTTGAATGGAGAATAAAAATGGATTGGCTAGAAATAAAAGAGTTTTTAAAAGATGCTTTAAAAATTGTTATTTTTGTCGTGGTAATTTTATTTATCATACAATATGTTTTTTCAGTCACAAAAGTAGTAGGAAATTCTATGCATCCTACACTTAAAGATGAAGAATTATTTATTTTAAGTAAATTTAATTATCGTTTTACAGACGTTAAAAGAGGAGATATTATTTCTTTAAAATATGCAAATACCAAATATTTAATTAAAAGAGTAATTGGATTACCTGGAGAAAATGTTTATATTAAAGACAGTACACTTTATATAAATAATGAAAAATTTGAAGAATCTTACATTAGTGATGAGTTAAAGTATGATGACTTTTATTTAAAAGATTTAGGATACGATAAAATTCCTGAAAACATGTATTTAGTGTTAGGAGATAATCGCGTCGATTCATTAGATAGCAGAGAAATTGGTTTAATTCCCAAAAAAGACATTATAGGAAAAATAGCCCTTCGTTTTTGGCCTTTAAATCGATTTAAGTTTATATAAAATTGAACTATTGAAACCTCAATAGTTTTTTCATGCTGAAATACTGAACTTAATAAAAAGAAATTATATAAAAATCATATCATTATTTATTCTTGATACAATAGAATAATTTTATCTTTAAGTAAGAATGGTTTAAGTTCCGGCAAAAATCAGAAAAGGAAAGAAATAAAGTTAAGTAAATAAAG
>CAJTYF010000003.1 GCA_910583945.1 uncultured Bacilli bacterium | reverse complement strand
ATGTATCCTTTTTGTCTCTTTTTTATTGCGAAGAATTTTTTACTCTTTTTCTCTGTTTAGTTCAAAAATTCTTTACAACATTTTTAGAACTCGATATAATAATGAAATGAAAGAGAGGTAAAAATTATGGAATTAAAAGGAAGTAAAACCGAAAGTAATTTAATGGCGGCTTTTGCAGGAGAAAGCCAAGCAAGAAATAAATATACCTTTTCGGCATCAAAAGCTAGAAAAGAAGGGTATGAGCAAATAGCTGAAATCTTTGAGGAAACAGCAAACAATGAAAAAGAACATGCCAAACTTTGGTTTAAAGCCTTACATGATGGTGACGTACCAGATACTTTAACAAATCTTAAAGATGCTGCAACTGGTGAAAACTATGAATGGACAGAAATGTATAAAGAATTTGCTGCTACCGCTCGTGAAGAAGGATTTACAGACATTGCAAATCTATTTGAAATGGTGGGAGAAATTGAGAAACACCATGAAGAAAGATTTATGAAACTTGTTGGAAACATCGAAGACAATTTAGTCTTCCAAAAAGGCGAAGAAAAAGTATGGATTTGTCGCAATTGTGGTCACATTACAGTCGGAGAAAAAGCCCCAGTTGTTTGCCCTGTATGTAAACATCCTCAAAGTTTCATGGAACTTAAAGCCGAAAACTATTAAGATGCCAAAAGCATCTTTTTTCTTTGAATAGATAATGTTATAATATTCAAAACAAGGAGGGATTATAAATGCTAAATGCGCTTTTGTTAACTGTGATAGTAGGACTCTTTTTTCTAATAGGAATTTTAATCCCCATCATCTTCAAAAATAAAAAACAATTACTTTTAATTACCACTGCTTTAACTTTAATCATTATGCTTTACTTAGCTTTATTTGATTTACTACCCGAGATTATAGAACACATTGAAAATTGGAATAATGGAATTATCTGTTTTATTATGATGATAATAGGATGCCTAACCTTAAAAACTCTAGATATATTTATTCCTGAACATCATCATGACCATCACGAAAAAAATGACAATCAAGAAGAACACAATAACCATTTATTTCATATAGGACTTATCACAGCGATTTCATTAATGATTCATAATCTCTTAGAAGGAATTTCTATTTATATAACTGGAATTTCTGATTTCAAAATTGGACTAATTATGGCTCTAACTGTCGGACTACATAACTTACCATTAGGAATTGAAGTCTCTGCCAGTCTAAACTCAAAAAAAAATAAAATAAGCAAATTCATAATTCTAATGCTATTAATCATTTCCAGTTCTTTAGGAGCTTTAAGTCTATATCTATTAAATACAGAATTAAATACAGAATTAAATACTATTTTAGAAGGAATATTACTCTCTCTAACCATAGGAATGATTCTATATATTGCATTATTTGAACTATTTCTAGAAGTTAAACAAAATTTAAATCAAAAAGAAACTAAAATAGGTCTATTTCTTGGATTTTTATTTTCTCTTCTTTTATTCTTCATGTAGGGGAGGCACAAAATGGTTGGCTTAGTATTACAAGGTGGTGGAACAAGAGGCTCATACCAAATTGGTGCCTATCTCGCCTTAAAACAAAAACATATCAAAATTGATGGCATTTGTGGAACATCGATTGGAGCCGTCAATGGTGCCATGATTGCTGCAGGAAAAGAAAAAGAACTATTAGAATTTTGGCAAAACATTTCCGTCGGCGAAATTTTAGGCTTTAATAAAGATTTTATTGAAAAAATAACCAAAAAAGAACATGATTTAAAATACTTTCTATTAGGTGCTAAAAATATCTTTCATATTTTAAAAACTAGAGGAATTCCTATTGCTGGTTTAGAAAACGTTTTAAAAGAAAACATAACTGAACAAGATCTTATGAAAAGTAAAATAGACTTTGGTCTTTGTACCGTACGTGTTCACGACTTAAAACCTTTATACATATTTAAAAAAGACATGCATCCCAATAAATTGCATGATTATATCCTAGCAAGTTGCTACCTTCCACTTTTTAAAATGGAGAAAAAAATAGATAGCCATTATTATATAGATGGTGGTTTTTATGATAACATTCCTGTAAATATGTTGATTGACAAAGGATATAAAAAAATTTATGTAGTAGAATTAAATCCTTTATTAAATCGATGCCAAAAGCCAAAAAAAGAAATCGAAACGATTCGAATTACTCCAAAAAGAAGTTTAGGAAGCGTTTTAGTTTGTGACAAAGACAAATTAAAAGAAAACATTAAAATGGGTTATTACGATACCATTAGAATTCTAAAAAAATTAGACGGTTACCATTACTGCTTTAAAAATTATCCAGAATTTTTATTTAACTGGTTAACTAGAAAAATTCCTAAAAAAAATATAAAAAGAGTGATGAACTTTTTTAACGCCAAAACCAAAAAACAAGCCGTTATAAAATCTTTAGAATATTTAATGCAAAAAGAAAATATCGATTATTATAAAATATACAATCCCTTAAAAATGATAAAAAAAATAAAAAAAGCCAATCTAAAAAATCATTTTGTTCTTTCATTCGTTAAATCTTTAAGATTTTTATAGACAAATAAAAAAAGTCTTGTATAGAATGAAAAAATACGATAACATTAAGATGTAAGTGTTACCAATTTTGATAACGCCTACTCATTTTTTCGGCGCCATTCCTTATGCAAGTAAAATGATTTGTGTTAGGAAAGCGCTTTTTGCTATTTTGTTTTAGAAAGTAGTAAAATTACAATCAGTAACAATACAGCAATAATGAATTTAAAAAAACGAATGTCTTTTTTCATCATCTCTATCACCTCTTTCACTCTAAGACTACTTTTAAAAAAGTCCCCTGAATAATCAAGAATGAAGCAGACGCCCAAAAGGGTAACACGAGTTCTTATTATTAAAGAAAAAATAAAGTTTGCCAATAAAAGCGTTCGACAAATTTTGCAAAATGTTAGGATTTTACAACCATAAAAAACTATGTTATCATAAGTACGAAAGGAAGGGTAATATGGGAAGATTTCCAAATATTGCTGCAAGTAAAGCCAAAACTGGAGCAGCCAAAGCCAAAGTTTATTCTAGTTTTGCCAAAGAAATATATCAAATAGCCAAAAATGGTGGCACAGATCCAAACGGTAATTTGAACCTTAGAAGATTAATTGAAAAAGCCAAAAAAGAGCAAGTTCCAACAGACGTAATTAATCGTGCTATTGAAAAAGCCAAAGGAAGTGGTGGCGAAGACTACCAAACGATTCTCTATGAAGGATTTGGACCAGGTGCTTCTACTTTAATAATTAAAACCATGACCGATAATGTAAATCGTACCGTAGCAGAAGTGCGTGCGGCTTTCAATAAAGTCCATAAAAGTTTAGGAGTATCAAACTCTGTTTCTTATAATTATGACTACTTAACTCTTGTAAGTTTCAAATATGCCAATGAAGAAGAAGTCTTCAATACTTTATTAGAACAAAATTTAGAAATTACGGACTTTGAAAATGAAGACGGAATAATTACTATTTCTATAAACCCTACCATGCAACACAAACTAAAAGACACTTTAGAAACACTAATTCCAAATGTGGATTATATCATTGATGAAACTGGCTATTACCCTAAAGATAAAGTCACTTTAAACGAAGAAGAAATGGGTGAATTTCAAAAATTAATGAATATTTTAGAAGAAGTAGAAGATGTAACAAATATTTATCACAACGTGAAAGATTTTATTTAAAATGATAGAACAAGTACGTAAAGAATTTATTAGCTTAAGACCATTCAGGTCATGGAATGGATCACACAAATAGGGTAGTAAATTTAGCCCTCCAATTTGCAGAAAAAGAAAATGCGAATCGAGAACTTGTGACTTTGATTGCGCTACTTCATGATATCGATGACTATAAATTATTTGGTGATGAAAATCAAAACAATTTAACCAATGCTAAAAAAATAATGATCGATGCAAATATAGACCAAGAAACCCAAAATAATATTTGTGAATCTTTAAAATGTATAGGGTATAGTAAACGATTCAAAGGACTTGTTCCAAAAACCATTGAAGGAAAATGTGTATCCGATGCGGATATGTGCGATGCATTAGGTGCAAGAGGAATTTTAAGAGTTCATGAATATGGATTAAAAATAAATCGTCCTTTTTTTGGAAAAGAGATATTTCCAGTTGAAGATACAAGTGTCACTATCATATGGAAAAAACAGCCAATACTATTAATTTTATAATCGAAGTGTTATTAAAATACAAAAATTTAATGTTCACAACTGCCAGTAAATTAGAAGCCGAAAAACGTCATCAATTTATGATAGACTATCTACACCATGAATAAAAAGACTTTCCCAAAAAAGGAAAGTTTTTAAAATGTTTTTTCAGAATAAGCATGACTATAATTGATTTTTTCATCAAACTCAACATAATTTAAATAAATCATTCGTAATAAAAGCCATTTTCCAGTATTAGGATCACTCATAATTAAATGATCTCTACCCGCTTCTTCAATAATACCTGTATAAACTTTATCACGCCATTCTAAAGAATCTGGATAAGAGAAATAAGCTCTGATTCGTTTACCCTTATTTAGTCTTAAAATATTTTCAATATAACTTTGCTCCATATCTAAATCAGGGTTATAACTTATATTTCCGGGAGGAGTCATGTTATTCGAAGGGTTAGGATTAAAATTTTGTTTATAAGCATTATTTTCACTCGCTCCAGGAAACGTAGGATTTTGATAATAACTTCCATTCATTTTTCTTCACCTCTAATTAAAAATATGAGAGCTATTTTAAAATATACCAAATTTTAGTATAATAATAATGGTGAAACTATGAAAATAAATTTAAAAAAGATAAAACAACAAATGTTAAAGAAAAATTTTTACTTACGTATAAGCTTATTAGTATTGAGTATAGCGTTACTCGCTTTAAACTATAATCTCTTTTTAGCTCCAAACAATTATGTAATCGGAGGAACTAGTGGTCTTGCTATTATTATTGAAAAAATAACAGGATTAAATACTTCCGTTTTTATAAGCATAACCAGTTTTGGCTTAATTCTTTTATCTTTTCTTATCCTTGGTAAAAAAGACACAATTAAATCAATGATTGGAGCTGTTTTATATCCCCTATTTGTTACAGCAACGGCTCCTCTTGCCCAGTTTATACTTCCGTATCTTGAATTGGATAATGCTTTAATTGTAGTTTTAATGGCTGGAATTTTTTGTGGTATTTCCAATGGATTAATATATAAAACAGGGTTTAATACAGGTGGTAGTGACATTATAATGAAAATAATCAACAAATTTTGTAAAATTCCTGAAGGAAAAGCAATATTTTCTATAAATCTTTTCATCATTCTATTAGGCTTAATGACTTTTGGCATTAATAAATTTATATACTCCTTAATAATTTTATTTATTAACACAACTCTTATTGATCGCATTTTAATTGGAATATCAAACAGTAAATTATTTTTTATTTACACGAAAGAAGATGAATTAATTAAAGAATTCATTATAAAAGAATTAAAAACAGGCGTAACCATTTTAAACGCAAGAGGAGGATATACTGAAGAAAAAAATCATGTACTCATGTGCGTAGTGGCCAATAGAGATTATTATTATTTTAAAGAAATGGTTCTAAAAATAGATTCCCACGCTTTTTTCATTATTAACGATTGTTATGAAGTGACTGGAGGTGTCAAAAGACATAATTTACCATTTGAATAAAAGAAATAAAATGTTATAATGAAATAAAAATAGTTGAGGTGTTAAAAACGTGAAGTTAATTGAAGTCAAAAATTGTTACAAAGTCTATCAAAATGGAGTCACCGCCATTGCTGATTTAAACGTTACCATTGATAAAGGAGAATTTGTATTTATCATTGGGGCCAGTGGAAGTGGGAAATCAACCCTAATTAAAATGCTTTATCGTGAAGAAAAACCAACCAACGGAAGCGTGATTGTTGGAGGAATTAACGTTGCCAAGCTAAGAAACTCTAAAGTGTATAAATTAAGAAGAAAATTAGGAATCGTTTTTCAAGACTTTAAACTATTACCTAAACTAACCGTTTATGAAAATGTCGCTTTTGCCTTAGAATCAATTGGATTAAACGGACGTGAAATAAGAACTAAAGTATTAAAATCATTAGAATCAGTTGGTTTAAAAGAAAAAGTACGTTCTTTTCCTAATCAACTATCAGGTGGAGAACAACAACGTGCTTGTATTGCAAGAGCCATTGTAAATGATCCAAAGCTTTTAATCTGTGATGAACCCACTGGAAATTTAGACCCCGACATTTCAAAAGAAATTGTCAATATATTAAAAAAAATAAATGAAGAGTCAGGTACAACAATTATTATGGCTACACACGACCGCGAAATTGTCAATGTGATGCAAAAAAGAGTACTCCAGATTGAAAACGGAGTTTTAGTACGTGATGAACAGAAAGGAAGTTATAAAGTTCATGAAAGCACTCCGAATGTTTAATCGAAGTCTTAGAGACTCATTAAAAAGTGTTGTCAGAAATTTAAGTCTTTCAACCGCCGCTATTACCTGTAGCAGTATCACTTTAATTATTTTAGCTGTAGCCATGATTTTATCTTACAACGTTAAAAATATTACCAATGATTTAGAAAAAGAATTAACCATTGTCGTTTACATTAAAGAAGAGGGGACAGAAGAACAAATTGGTGAATTAAAAACAAAACTTGATGGGATGGAAAACGTCGAAAAATACGAATACAAAAGTAAAGAAGAATGGAAATTAGAAATTAAAAATTCTTCAGATACTTTTAGTTCGGCTTTAGATTATTTAGATAATAATCCGTTATTAAATTCTTTCACTGTGACGGTAAAAGAAGTAAAAGATTTAAAAATAACTTCTGAAGAAATAAAAAAATTTGACTTTATTGAAAGTGTAGATTATGGAGAAGGAATGGCCGAAAAACTTATTTCAGCTTTTGATATTGTTGAAAAAATAACCTTAATAATTGTTGGAGCTCTTGTCGTCGTAACCGCCTTCTTAATCGGAAACACAATTAAACTTACCATTTTTTCACGTAAAAATGAAATAGAAATCATGCGTTTAGTAGGGGCAACCAATATTAGAGTTCGTTTACCTTTCATTTTTGAAGGAATCATTTTAGGAATTATAGGAAGTATTATTCCAGTAATTGTAAGTATTTATGGGTACGTCATATTGTATGATCATTTCCATGGTTATATCTTTACTCAAATCATAACTTTAGTTAAACCATTTAATTTCGTTTTATATATTGCTGGGATATTACTAGCTTTAGGAGCGGTAATTGGTATGATTGGAAGTTCAAGAGCAGTAAGGAAGTATTTGAAAATATGATAAAAAAAAGTTTTAGTTTAATGATGATTGTCCTAGTTTTGTTTTCTTATTTTGTAAGACCCCTGCCAGTTGAGGCAGCTAAAAATCCAGAAACATTACAAGATTTATTAGACATATTAAACGAGAAAAAAAGAGAAAGAGCCGAAAACGATGCTAAAAAAGATCAAGCCAAAAAAGAAATTGAAGAGAAGAAGAATGCCATCGCAAAAGCAGAAGAAGACATTCATCAAGCTGAAAAAGATATTGAAGAAGCCAATCAAAAAATAGAAGAATCAGATAACAAAATAAAAGAGCTAAATGTTGCTACTGAAAAATCTTTGAAAGCCTTGCAACAAATGAAAAGCAAAAACGCATATTTACAATATTTATCTGATTCTGCTTCCATTACTGAATTTATTATGCGTATAAGAGCAATGGAGCAAATCAACGTTGCCTATCAAAAAAGCATTGATAATTTAAATAAACTAATAGAAGAAAATAAAAGATTGAAAATTGAATTAAAAAATAAACAAGATGAATTAGAAAGAAAAATTCCTGAATATCAAAGTGCTATAGAAAGCCTTTATGGCGACATAGATAATTATGATAAATTTGCTCCTGATTTAGCAGAACAAGTAAGACAAGCCGAAAATAACTTTAATTTATATAAAGAGGCAAGTTTAAAAATTTATGGCAAAGTTGTGTATACAGCACGTTTAGCTGATTTGATGGAGAACAACTCAATGTGGTTAAAACCTCTGAATAGTGGTACTGTAACAAGCCCAATGGGGTATCGAACACATCCCGTTTCAGGAGTCAAATATAGTTTTCACAGTGGAATAGATATCGGAAGAGTTTCGGAAGGAACCGCTATCTATGCGGCTGCTGGAGGAAGAGTGTCAGGTATCATTAGATACTCAAGTTGTGGTGGAAATATGGTTTATGTTGATGTAGTGGTAAATGGCAAACAATATACCACTTATTACTACCATTTATTATCCATCAATGTAAGTGTCGGTCAAACGATTGATCAAAATACTATTATTGGAACCGTTGGTGGAGGGCCACGAGCTCAAGCAGCGGCTCGTTCTGCAGGCAAAAAAACCGATGGTTGTTCAACGGGAGCTCATCTACATTTTGGTGTTATGACAGGTGCTTATACCGGAAGCACCCCAGCATCAAGAGTAATTGTCCCACCTGGATTTAATAATGCTAAAGGTTACAATTGGTCCAATCGTTTCGCCTATTATGGAAATAGATAAGTAGCGTCATAAGCTTCTTTTTTTTTGCTAATAAAAATGTTATACTTTTAATAAAAGAAGTGAGAATATGAAACTAAAAAAAGGATTTAAAATAGCAATTGTTTTTATTTTATTAGGAGGAATAGCTAGTTCTTTTTATACCTTTAATAAATGGTTTTTTAATAAATACCCCTTAGCTAAAGAACCGATAACTGAACCTGAAGAAAAGAGAAATGGGAAAGAAGTTATAAAGGATAATGTATTTCAATCTGAAGAAAAAAAGGAGATACCAGAAACGCCTAATACAACTAATAATTTAGAAAATAGAACGAGAGCAAAAGAAGTTTATTATTGTGTGGGTAATGCTACATTAGTAGGTAAAGAATGTAGAACCGACTTAGAAATGCCTGTTATAGAAGAGGTTAAAATTGAGAATGATAAACTCATTATTCCTATCATGACAAGAAATACTTTTTACGCCTCATCAGGTATCGATTTATCTGAATTTACGGATGATGAAATAAAAGAAATGGACCGCTTATTTGAAGAATTATGGGAAGCGCTTTGCCAAATTGATGAAGGAACCCTTAATAAAAGACCTGTATCAGACGATATAGCTTATGAATGTTTTATTCCGTCAGAAAAAAAGTCTTCATTACATAAATGTTTAGATGATTCTTATACCTTAATTGGAAATAAATGTACAAAAACAACTCGCGTGGCGGCAAAAAAACGCTTAGAATGTCCAAGAGAATATACTTTAGAAGGAACAGATTGTGTAAAAAAAATAAATTAATTACATTTTATAGAAAGTAGGATAATTATGACCTTTTCTACTCGATTAAAAGAAGAAATAACAGAATATAACAGTAGCTTAATAGAAAAAAGAGCTGAACTTTCAGCCATTTTACGTTATGATTCAAAAATAGAAAAAGATAAAATATCTATTACAAGTGAAAATGCTAAAATAGCCCGTCGGATTTATACGAGCTTAAAAGAAGTTTTTGGAATCAATATAAAAATTATTATTAGAAATCAAAAAAGATTTAGAATAAAACAAATATATATTTTGGAAATAAAAGAAAAAGTAAAGGATATATTAGAAGCTTTATATATCTATGATAACGGTAAAAAAATAAGAGCAAATGAAAGTTACTATGAAGCCTTTGACGAAAAAGTTTCTTATTTAAAAGGTGCCTTTTTATCCATAGGTTCAATAAATGATCCCAGTACAAGTGGGTACCATTTAGAATTTATTTTTCTTACGAAATTAGACGCTGATTTTTTAAGAAAGATTTTAAAAGGAATAAAAATAGAATCAAAAGTTTTAAAAAGAAACAATCGTTATATGACCTATATAAAGAGTGCGGAAGCTATTAGTGATGTTATAAAACTTTTTAAAGCAAACAACTCACTATTTTATTTTGAAGACATACGTATATACAGGGATCATAAAAATATGGTCAATCGTTTAAATAATTGTGAAATTGCTAATCAAGAGAAAACAACTCAAACGGGTTTAAAACAAAAAGAAGAGATTGAATTTTTAAAACAAAATCATCTCTTTGATTTATTAGAAGAAAACACAAAAACAGTCCTAGAATACCGTTATAAATATCCTGAATCTTCGTATAGCGAACTTTCTGAGATTATTACTTTAGAAACCGATTACAAAATAGGAAAAAGTGGAATAAATCATCATTTTATTAAAATGAAAAAACTAATTGAAAAACATAAAAATCATTTATAGGATTTCATCAATGATACCATATTTTAAAGCTTCATGGGCGTTCATATAAAAATCTCTTTCCATATCTTTTTCCAATTTCCTTTTTGATTGCTTTGTTTTTTCAGACATAATCGTAATTAATTTTTGCTTTGTCTTTAAAATATGTTCTGAAACGATTTTTATGTCCGTAGCTTGTCCTTGAATACCCCCAAGAGGTTGATGAATCATAACTTCTGCATTAGGTAAAGCACATCTTTTATCCCCACAGGCAAGTAAAAATGCTGCTATCGAAGCGGCCATCCCGACTCCAACACATCGAACATCGCTTTTTATAAAATTCATGGTGTCATAAATGGCAAAACCGCTTGAAACTTCACCTCCTGGACTATTAATATATAAGCAAATTTCATCTTGAGATAAAGAATCCAAATATAAAAGTTCACTAATAACAATATTAGCTGAAGCCATATTTATTTCTCCATTTAAAAAAACAATTCGATCTTTAAGAAGTCTTGAATACAAATCATAAGCGTACTCATGATTATTGGTTCTTTCAATGACTGTTGGTATAATATTCATATAATCACCCTATTAAAAACTATAAAATAGTTTTCCTTTCTAGCTCTATTGTAGCGAACTAAAAGCTAGGAAAAGGTCGAAAAAACGGTATTGATAAAAATAAGTGCATGTTTTATAATTGAATTACAAATAAGGTAAAGAACTTTGTTTGGTTATGAATAGTCTTTAGGAAGGAAAAAAGAAAAAATGAAGAAAGTAAAAAAGACAAATGGGGGGGGGGTTATTAGAAACTAATAACCAACTAGAAAGGTTTACTGGAGTCAAAAAGAATAAAAAAATCATTTATTCTATCGTAGGAATATTACTAATTATAGGAAGTATTACGTTATATAAAACATATTCCTTTTATGAAGAAAAGAAAAGTTTTAATGTATTAAAAGGAAGAATCCCCGATTTTGGTTACGATATTAAAATGTTAAGTGTTGTCGTAGATGATAAAAAAAGTGAAACCATACCAGAAAGAGGGTTATACAAAACAAATGTGCACTGTACGAATGGAACGTTTGGGGAATGGGATTATAACAATTGGAACTTAGTATTAAACAATGTCAGCAGTGAATCAAAATGCAACGTCGAGTTTACAAGTGGATTAAGTGAAGAAGAATACAATAAATACATTGAAGCAGGAAAAGCGTTACATAGAAATACGTATCGAGGAAAAGACATTACAGAATATTATAATGATGGAAGTCTCTATACAAGAATATCAAACGGAAGTTTTGAAGATATTTATGTTGGAGATTACATTTTTGCTAATAATGTCACATGGTTAATCGCAGATATTGATAATTATTTATATGCAGGTTGGACAAACTCAAATGATGATGGACTTGCGAAACATCATGTAACGATTATACCGGCTAAGCCACTCATGAATGCCCCAATGAATACGACAAATACTGCTGAAGGCGGCTATATGGGAAGTAAAATGGTTACAGAAACCTTATCAAACTTAGTTTCTTTAGATGGATCTATAGGAAAGACATTTGGAAGTCATATTATAGAATATAGAAATGTACTTTCTAATCATATTAATAAAGATGTTATAAATCAAAGTGGAGGCAGATGGACAGGAGCAGCAGATGAATGGGACTGGTATACCAGAAAAGCTGATTTAATGAGTGAAGCGAGTTTATATGGAACCAATATCGTTTCTTCAAGCTATTTTGATACAGGTATTGATAATAGACAATATGCATTATTTCAACTTAAACCAGAATTGATTAATAGTTATGGAAAAAGTAGATTTCAATATTGGCTAAGAGGGGTGGCTAATGCAACTTCGTTTACTATTATGCGTCTTAACGTAACTATAAATGAATGCAATGCATCTATGTCAACAGGTGTCCGTCCTTTCTTTTTAATTGGTTGAAAGAGTTGATGGTAAGTTAATTCTTTTTTTCTTGTTTAAATAAAATAAAAGACTTATAATTAAATTACAAATAAGGTAAAAACTTTATTTGGTTATGAATAGTCTTTAGGAAAGGAAAAATAAAAAATGAAAAAAGTAAAAAAGACAAATGGGGGGGGGGAGTTATTAGAAACTAATAACCAACTAGAAAGGTTTACCAGAAACAAAAAGAATAAAAAAATCATTTATTCTATAGTAGGAATGCTACTAATTATAGGAAGTATCACGCTGTATAAAACATTTGCTTTCTATGAAGAGAAGAAAAGTTTCAACATATTAAAAGGAAGAATTCCTGATTTTGGTTACGATATTAAAATGCTATCTGTAGTGATTGATGATAAAAAAAGTGAAAGTATTCCAGAAAGAGGCTTATACAAAACAAATGTGCACTGTACGAATGGAACGTTTGGGGAATGGGATTATAATAATTGGAACTTAGTGTTAAACAATGTCAGCAGTGAATCAAAATGCAACGTCGAGTTTACAAGTGGATTAAGTGAAGAAGAATACAACAAATATATAGAAGCTGGAAAAGCGTTACATAGAAATACTTATCGAGGAAAAGATATAACTCCTTATTATACAGATGGAAGTTTATATATTAGAATCAGTAATGGAAGTTTTGAAGACCTTTATGTCGGTGATTATATCATAGCAAATGACATAACATGGCTTATAGCAGATATTGATAATTATTTGCATAGTGGAGCAACAGAGCTTACCAAACATCATGTTACAATCATACCTGCTACACCATTAATGAATGCACCTATGAATGCAACAGCTACAACCGAAGGCGGCTATGCAGGAAGCCGAATGGCAACAAGTACCCTACCAAGTTTAGCAGCGAGTGATGGAGTAATTGGTAAAGCGTTTGGCGGTCATATTATAGAATGCCAAAATATGCTATCTATGGGGATAGACGCAACTGCTATAAATTCAAGTGGTGGTATAACAGTTGGAGCTTCAAATGGGGTAGGCTAGTATTCAAGAAAAGTAGATTTAATGAGCGAAATAAATGTTTATGGAGGAAATGTTTGGTCATCAAGTGGTCATGATACAGGAATGGATAATAATCAATATGCCCTATTTCAACTTAAACCGGAGTTTATCAATAGTTATGAAAATACTAGATTTGGAAGTGTTCATGAGTTTTCAGTTGCAAGTATTGGTCGAGACGCTCTTATTTATCCAGCTAATCAAAGTTTAGGGTTGCGACCAAGATTTTTAATAGATTAAAAATCTAACAAAATTTTTTCGTCAAATTTTGCCAAATAGTATAACAAATCCCTATTATTTATTTTAAAAGAACTACCAAAATAAAAAACAATATGATAAAATGAACTAGAATAAGAGGGATAACTATGACGGATATTAAAGTAACGTTTGAAGATGGTTCTGTAAAAGAATTTAAAAGCGGAACCACCGTTTATCAAGTAGCAGAATATTATCAGGATAAAATGACGCATGATATCATTGGTGCCAAAATAAATAATGAAATAGTAGCTATGCATACGAAATTAGCTAGAGATTGTCGTATTTCATTTGTAGACGTAACAGATCCTTATGGTTATCGTATGTATCAAGCAGCTTTAAAATTTATTTTTGAAGTCGCTGTAAAATTAAGTTTTCCGAATGTCGAAGTAAACTTTTTGCATAGCGTGCCGAAAGGAATTATGGCTGAAATAAAAGGAAATAAAAGCATTATTAAAGATGACTTAAACGTGATTAAAGAAAACATGAACACCATTATTAATAATGATGAAAAAATAACCAAATATAATGTAGTAAGAAAAGATGCTATCACTTATTTTGAAAGCCATAATCAGCATGAAAAAGCGCAAAATGTTCATAATACAAATAGTGAGATCATCAGTTTTTATAAATTAAAAGATTATTATAATTATTATTATACAGAATTACCTTACAGCACAAAAAAAATAAATAAATATGAGTTAGTTTATTTAGGAAAAAATAAAATTGTGTTAGTTTATCCAAGTAGTAGAACAGATGGTTCCGTTCCTGAATACGTACACTACAATAATATCATTGATACTTTTGAAGAAGGGAAAGCTTGGTTAGAAACCATGAAAGTTCCATATCTACCTGATTTAAATGAACAAGTGAGTTCAAGTAAAATCAAAGGGTTAATAGAAGCAAATGAACTCATTTTTAATAGCCATATTTCAAAAGTAGCCAACATTATCCATGAAAAACGAGACGTAAAAATCGTGTTAATATCTGGACCATCTTCAACTGGAAAAACCACTACAAATAAGAGGCTATCCAGTTACTTAAAAACCTTAGGGTATGACACCATTCCTATTTCTGTAGATGATTACTATAAAGACCGTGAACAAACACCTATAAAAGAAAATGGAGAGTACGATTTTGAATCTTTAGAAGCCATCGATACCAAAATGTTTAATCAAGATTTAATGGATTTATTAAATGGAAAAGAAGTGTATTTGCCCGTTTACGATTTTGTCATTAAGAAAAAAAATAGAGGATCAAATCCCGTTAAAATGACATCAAATAGTATTCTACTAATAGAAGGCTTACATTGTTTAAACGATGCCCTAACGAATGAAGTAGAAAACAAATATAAATACAAGATTTATTTAAGTCCTTTTATTCCTTTAGGAATCGATCGTCACAATTATGTTTCAACCGTTGACTTAAGATTACTTAGAAGAATTGTTAGAGACAATCGCACTCGCGGAACCAATGTGTCAGAAACCATTAATCTTTGGCAAAGTGTCCGTGAAGGAGAAGAAAAATACATTTTCCCGTACATTCATCAAGCTGATATAGTTATTAATACCGCTTATAGTTTTGAAATAGGAGTTATGAAAGTGTTTGTTGAACCTTTACTTTATTCCGTAGGTTTAGATTCTCCATTTTATGAAGAAGCAAGAAGATTAATTAAATCGTTACAAGGATTTTACCCGATACCAAGCGAATATATAAGTAAAGATTCCATTTTGAGAGAATTTATTGGAAAAGGAGATTAAAAATTATGATAAAAGTAGCCATAAATGGGTTTGGAAGAATAGGAAGAATGGCTTTTAGAGAAATGATTGTTAGTACCGATTTTGATATTGTTGCCATCAATGATTTAACTGATCCTGAAGAACTTGCTTATCTTTTGAAATACGATACCAATCACCGTTCTTTTCATGAAGAAATGATTAAAAATGATCAAGATGAACTCATCATTAACGATCGCAAAAGAATTAAAGTCTATAAAGAAAAAGATCCCGAAAATTTACCTTGGAAAGACTTAGAGGTCGATTTAGTTTTAGAATGCACAGGACTATTTACTAACTTTGAAGGGGCAAATAAACACATTAAAGCTGGAGCCAAAAAAGTATTAATCTCAGCTCCCGCCAAAGACAACATTAAAACCATTGTCTATAACGTGAACGATGACCTTTTAACACCAAATGATCAAATTATTTCTGGAGCCTCTTGTACGACCAACTGTCTTGCCCCTGTCTTAAAAGTATTAAATGATAATTTTGGTATTGAAAAATGTCTAATGTCAACCATTCACGCTTATACAAACGATCAGGCAACACTTGATATTCCTCACAAAAAAGGTATCAAAGAACGAAGAGGAAGAGCCTGTGCGATGAACATTATCCCAACAAGTAGTGGCGTTACAAAAGCCATAGGACTTGTTATTCCAGATTTGGCTGGAAAAGTCGATGGTCTTGCTTACCGTGTCCCTGTAAGTGACGGTTCTCTATGTGATTTAAGTATCGAATTAAAAACAAACGTAACCAAAGAACAAATAAATGAAGTTTTAATGAGTCATCAAAATGAAACCTTAAAAGTAACCTTTGACCCAATTGTATCCAGTGATATTATTGGTAAAAAATGTGGCTCTCTAGTCGATGCCTCAATTACAAATGTATTAGAAGTCAATGGACACCAGTTAGTTAAAGTAGCCTCTTGGTATGACAATGAACTTGGGTATACTTGTCAAATGCTAAGAACCGCCAAGAAAATGTTTGAAAAATAAACATTTTTTTAATTTAAAACTATTTTAGTGTATAATAATTTTAGGTGAACAAAAATGGATTCAGAAGAATATCAAAAGAAGTATAGCAAATGGAATTTTTATAAAAAATTAGAAGATATGTATATCGAAGGAAAATGAATTAGAAGAAGATTAAAAATTTTTGGAAATTGGGCGGAAGCTTATAATTATGTTGGTAAACTTGTTGATGAATAGGAAAAAAAGCAAATTTTTATAGTTGATTTTCAAAAAACTTTTAGATAAGAATTTTTAGAATGAAAGGGTGAAACAATGAAACAAAGAATTGAAAAAATGTATGTTAAAAACAAAAGAGTAATTGTAAGAGTAGATTATAATGTTCCGATAAATAATGGTTATATCTTGGATGATACTAAAATTGTGGCCAGTCTAGAAACCATTCGTTTTCTAATCAAAAACAATTGTAAAATTATTTTATTGAGTCATTTAGGAAAAGTAAAAACAGAGGAAGATAAATACAGAAATTCTTTAGAACCTGTAGCAAAAAGATTAAAAGAATTATTAAATCATGAGGTTTATTTTAGTCATGAAATAATGAGTCCTTCAGTTCAAGAAAGAGTAAAAATACTAAAAGAAGGTGAAATCTTATTACTAGAAAACACACGTTTTTTAGATGTCCCAAATAAACTAGAAAGCTCATGTGATGCACAAGTCTCTTCTTTTTTAGCTTCTTTAGGAGATATCTTTATCAATGACGCCTTTTCCTCTTCTCATCGTGCCCACGCTTCAACCGTTGGAATTACAAAATACCTCTCAAGTGGAATTGGGTTTTCTGTAGAAAGAGAACTTGCAGCTTTAGACAAATTCTTAAAAAATCCTGAACATCCTTTTACCCTTATAATGGGAGGGGCTAAAATAGAAGATAAACTTCCCCTTATTGAAACACTTCTTCCAAAATGCGATCATTTATTATTAGCTGGAGGCCTTGCCAACAGTTTTCTAAAAGCACTAAATTTTAATATAGGAGCCTCACTTGCAACAAAAGATAAAGAAATCCTAGAAAAATTAAAACAAATCTTATTAAACCATCGTGAAAAATTAATGTTACCTTTAGATGCCGTTGTAGGATCCACCTATGATAAAAACTACACAAGATATCGAAAAATAAACGAAATAGATGATAATGAAATTATTTTAGACATCGGCGTTCACACCCTTGCAAAATATCGCTTAGCGATAAAAGAAAGCAAAACTATTTTTTTAAACGGAACCATGGGATTATATGAAGATTCTAGATTTTCAAATGGAACCAAAGAACTCTTAACCATGTTAAAAGACTGTAGTGCTGTAGTCGTTGTAGGAGGAGGAGACTCAGTTAGTGCAGTCAATCATTTTGGATTTTCTGATGACTTAACATATCTTTCTTGTGGGGGAGGAGCGACTTTAGAATATTTAATAGAAGGACACTTGGTAGGAATTGATTGTATTATGGAGGAAAGTAACGTTGAAATACTTGATGTGTAATTTAAAATCAAACAAATCTTTAAAAGAAATGTTAGAATATAAAAAGCAATTAAACAAATTGAACTTCTCTAATTGTGAATTTATTCTCTTCCCCTCATTTGTTTATCTTTCTCTTTTTTATGATGCAAAGTTTTTACTAGGAAGCCAGAATCTATCAAAATATAAAGAAGGAAGTCATACGGGAGAAATTTTAGCATCTCAATTAAAAAGCTTAAAAGTTTCCTATACTTTAATCAATCATACTGAAACACATGAAAAACATAAAAATATCATAAAAAAAATTCAAAACGCTACTAATGAGAAAATAAAAGTGGTTCTATGTTTTGGAGAAAAATCTGAAAATCAAGACGCCATTCCTCTTTTAAAAAACGATTTAATAGAAATATTTGATCAACTAAATTGGAAAGAACAACAAAATATTATTTTAGCTTATGAACCAAGTTATGCTATAAATAGCAGTCAACCATTAAGCTCTACAAAAATAGAAAATATTGTAAGTCAGATAAAAAACTTTATTTTAGAAAATTATGCCATTGAAATAGAAATCGTTTATGGAGGGAGCGTAAATCCACTAAACATAGTTGATTTAGCAAAAATTGACAAGATTGATGGTTTTTTACTCGGCAATAGTGCAAATAATCCAAAGAATATTGAAAAAATCATTGAAACCATTTAAAAATCGACACAATTTTACGGAAATTGACATAACGATACAAAAGATTCTCTAGTATTTTTATTTATATTTTTTTATAATTAATTTGCGTGCAGTAAAAATAATTAATTTAAAAGAAGGAGAAAATAATGAAAAAAAATATTAATGTTCTTATGATTGATGATAGTACATCAAACTGTAGTAAGATAAAGGAGTATTTTAGTAGTCACGCAGTTATAAATATAATAAAAACAATTAATGATGGTAAGGAAGGCTTAGAATATGTTTTGAATAATCACGAGACATTTGATTTGATTATTATGGATATTATTATGCCAGAAATTGACGGAATTAACATCTTAGAAGAAATGGAAAAGAATGACATCAAAAAGAAAGTAATTATTTTAACAAGCTACAAAAAAGAAGCAACAATTAAAATGGTAAACCAATTTGATGTGGATTACTTTATGATAAAACCAGTGAACTTAGAAAATTTAGAAAAAAGAATTTTAGCTATTGTTGCACCATCAGATAACGATGAGAGTTTAGTAGAAGAAAGAGATAATAAGATTGAATTAACCATTAGTAAACTATTACATTCTTTAGGAATTCCATCTCATATTAGAGGTTATCAATATGTAAGAGAAAGTATTTACATGATGTATCAAAATCCCGATATTATAGGTGGTATTACCAAATGTATTTATCCAGAAATTGCTAGTCGTTTTGATACAACAGCAAGTCGTGTTGAAAGGGCAATCAGGCATGCTATTGAAGTAAGTTGGGCAAGAGGCGATTACGAGGTAATGGAAGAAATCTTTGGTCATAGTGTTGATTATGACAGAAGTAAACCTACCAATAGTGAGTTTATTGCAACCATTGCTGATAGTTTACGTTTAAATAAAAAAGTAACAAGAGTTTAAATAAGTGTAAGAACTTATTTTTTTTTCTTGTTTAAATAGAATAAATTGATTATAATTGAATTACAAATAAGGTAAAGAACTTTGTTTGGTTATGAAATAAATTTAATAAGGAAGGAAAAAAGAAAATGAAAAAGATTAAATTTAAGAATGGGGTTATTAGAAACTAATAACCAACTAGAAAGGTTTACCAGAAACAAAAAGAATAAAAAAATCATTTATTTTATCGTAGGAATCTTGTTAATAATAGGAAGTATCACGTTGTATAAAACATATTCCTTTTATGAAGAAAAGAAAAGTTTTAATGTATTAAAAAGAAGAATCCCCGATTTTGGTTACGATATTAAATTATTAAGTGTTGTCGTAGATGATAAAAAAAGTGAAAGTATTCCAGAAAGAGGGTTATATAAAACGAATGTGCATTGTACAAATGGAACATTTGGGGAATGGGATTATAACAATTGGAACTTAGTATTAAACAATGTCAGCAGTGAATCAAAATGCAACGTCGAGTTTACAAGTGGATTAAGTGAAGAAGAATACAACAAATATATAGAAGCTGGAAAAGCGTTACATAGAAATACTTATCGAGGAAAAGATATAACTCCTTATTATACAGATGGAAGTTTATATATTAGAATCAGTAATGGAAGTTTTGAAGACCTTTATGTCGGTGATTATATCATAGCAAATGATGTGACATGGTTAATCGCAGACATTGATAATTATTTGTATACAGGAGATACGCAATTAACAAAACATCATGCAACGCTAATACCAGCGGAACCCTTAATAAACGCGTCCATGAATGATACGGACACAACCGAAGGTGGATATGCTGGAAGTAAAATGGTTACAGAGACCTTATCAAACTTAGTTTCGTCAGATGGAATAATAGGAAAGACATTTGGGAGTCATATTTTTGAATATAGGAATTTATTATCAACTAAAATAAACCCTAACGCAATCAATCAAAGTGGCGGTGTTTTTCAAGGGGCATCTGATAGATGGGAATGGTATTTAAGAAAAGTTGATTTGATGAGTGAAATGAATGTTTACGGTGGAAATGTTAGTTCGTCGAGTTTATACGATACAGGAATTGATAATCGCCAGTATGCTCTTTTTCAACTAAAACCGGAATTTATTAATAATTATAGAAAAATCAATTTTCACTACTGGTTAAAAAATGTAGTGAGTTCAACAAGGTTTGCATATGTTAATGCTACAGGTATTTCAGATGGAGAATATGTTGCTGCGTCTTATAGTCAAGGAGTAGGTGTACGTCCAAGATTCTTAATCGGTTAAGATGAACTGCTTTCATTTTTGAAAAGCAGTTTTATCTTATATGTATAATTTGACAAAAAAACTAAATTATAGTACCATTTAGAACGTCGGTCTATTAAATAATGAAAGATTAGGAAGTGAAACCATGAAAGCCAAAAGAAATATAACAAAAACAAGATTAACTTTGTATGCAAGTCTAAGTGCTATTTTTTTAATAAAATTAAATTATTGGAATGCATTAGAAGTACATACTGAATCAAGCAAAATTGAAAAAATTAATGGAAATCTTCCTAAATATGAAATCAATTATTTAACCTATGAACCTAAACAAGAGTACTATGATATTCCTATCTATGATGAAACGTTTCAACAATTCATGTTTGATATTAGTGAAAAATATGGTTTCTCTCATGATATTTTATTTACAATAGGTCACGTTGAATCAGATGGAACATGGGCCACGAATGGAGTCATATCACCTACAAACGATTATGGACTTTTTCAAATTAATATTACAAATCATAAACTCATAAACCAAGTGCTTGGTTTTACAACAGAAGACATTCAATATAATCCGTATAAAAATGCGGAAGCAGCCGCCTATCTTATAAAATCATTTTTTCAACTTTATAATTATGATGAATCCCATTTCGATTACCAAAATATATTTGGAACTTATAATGGATATGTCACTTGGAGAAGCAAAGAGCAATCTTTAGAATATGTAGACTATTGTATGGAAATATTAGAAGAGAAATATTCTAAAATAGAAAGATTAGAACGTACAAAAAAGCAATAATTTGTGTTTTATTAAGCTTAAGCGTATAATAAAATAAACGGTGAGAATATGAAAAAAATATTAACAATTATTTTAGATGGTTTTGGAATGCGTGCTGAAAAGCATGGGAATGCCATTATTGATGCCAATCCTCAAAATTTTATAGAAACTTGGAACAAATACCCTCATGCGCTTTTAGCTGCCTCAGAAGAACCAATAGGTCTTTTAAAAGGCCAATTTGGAAACAGTGAAGTCGGTCATAAAACGATAGGAGCTGGAAGAAAACTTCCACAAACCATTGACCGAATGAATGAATTTTTAGAAGATGGAATCACAGAAAATCAATTATATTTAGACTTAATAAAAAAAGCAAAAGAAAAAAAGAGTGTCATTCATATCATGGGTTTATGTAGTGATGGTTTAGTTCATTCTGATATAAAGCACTTTTTGAAACTATACGATCATTTAGTAAAAGACGGCATAACAGAAATTTATTTTCATATCATAACCGATGGAAGAGACACTAAAACAACAGAGGCTTACAAATACATTAAAGAAATAGGTACGAAAATAAAATCCAAAAACATTGGAAGCATCGCCACCATTTGTGGTCGTTATTACGCGATGGATAGAGATAAAAAATACGAGCGTACTCAAATTTATTATGATTTAATAACAAAAGGGAGAGGGCTTGAATCAAAAGATATAAAAGAAACCTTATCAAAATTTTATGAAAAAAACATTACGGATGAATTTTTACCCCCTATCCTAATCGATGAGGAAGGAACCATTAAAGAAAAAGATATTGTCATCTGGATGAATTATCGTACCGACCGTGCTAAACAAATATTAGAAGCTTTAACAAGTAAAAATTACTCCGAATATCCAATACATATCTATAAAGATTTAGATGTATTTACTTTTGTACCAATAGACAAAAAGATTAAAACCTTTTCGTTTTTAGAAGATTATAAAGTTGACAATCCTTTAGGCATCTACTTGTCACAACTAGGATTAACTCAAGCGAGAATTGCTGAAACGGAAAAATACGCACATGTCACTTATTTCTTTGATGGAGAATATAATGGTAATATTGAAAACTGTACAAAAATATTAGTTCCATCATTAAAAATAAAAACATACGATCTGGATCCTAAAATGAGTGCAGTAGAAGTCACCAAAAAAACAGTGGCTTGTATGGAAAAAGACCTTGATTTTATTTTAGTGAATTTTGCCAATCCAGATATGGTAGGCCACACAGGAAATTATGATGCCGCTGTAAAAGCGGTTATGACCGTAGACATCTGTTTAGGGAAGCTTTTAGAAGAAGCAGAAAATAATTTTTATAAGGTGATTATCACAGCAGATCATGGAAACATTGATACCATGCTCGACGAAAAAAACAATCCCGTAACGACCCATACACTTGAAAAAGTGCCATTTATCATCGTTGACAATAACATCAAACTCAAAAATGAAGGAGACTTAACCAACATTGCACCTACTATACTTGAGTATATGGACATTGCTAAGCCGAAAGAAATGAAAGATACAGAAAGCTTAATTATTAAATAAGGAGGGTTTTAAATGAAAAGAAAGGTTTTAATTTTAATGACACTTTTATGGATATTGCCCATAATGGTAAAAGCTGGAGAAATTAAATTTGAAAATCCAGTAAAAATATCAAATAATGTTTATACAATTGATGTAAAAATAGAAAATATGGATTTAAATTATATCAATGGGAAATTGATTTTACCCAACGGAAGAATCAATAGCATTACAATGGATTCTGGATGGAAAAACAAAAATAACACAAGTAATAATTTCTATTTTTATCGTGATGGAATCGTTAGCGGGACTTATAAAGTTGCTACTATCGAAATTAGTATTACAGAAAGTGGAAATTACTCTGTTGATAACTTGAAGTTTGGTGTGCATAAATGCGTGAATGAAAATAATTTATACTTTGGAGAAACAGGACGTATTGTCACAAAGACCACTTACGATAACACGTGTGGCTTAAGCAATGACGCGACTTTAAAATCCTTAACGCCTTCAACTGGAAGCTTAACGCCTTCTTTTGAAAAAGAAAAAGAAACCTATCATTTATCCGTCAAAAAAGAAGTATCCAGCGTAAAATTTAACGCAATACCGAATCACAAAAAAGCAAAAGTTATAAAAGGAAACACTTGTGCTTTAAATTATGGCTTCAATACTTGCGAAATCATTGTCGAATCCGAAAGAAAAACAACCAAAAAATACATTGTCTATGTTTATCGTGCTCCAGGATCCAACGAGGCATTTCCTTATGATACCAACATCACAAATTTTCAAGTGCACAATGGAACACTTGAAAAAGCGTTTAATCAAAACACTTATGAATACAACATTAAGGTCAATAAGGGAGCCGAAAAAATTTATTTTACCTTTTTAACCGATGGAGGAAAAGTTTCGCACACTTCTGATAATTGTAATGCCTATGCGGACAGTTGTAAATTAACCATTACCCTTCAAAATTCACTTAAAAGAGTATATACTTTTTATCTAATAAATGAAGACACCGTTAGGCCAAATCCGCTTCCAACGCCAAGTGAACCAGTAAAAGATCCATCAAAACCTACCACTGTAAAACCCGAAACACCTTCTAAAACGGATAAGGATAATAAAAATAACAACGATAAAAACGAGAGTTCCAATGAAAAAAAAGATACAAATACATCAATAAGCGATACGCCAAATAAAAACACTCCAAATAATAAAGAAGAAAATAAAAATAATACTTCCTCAACAACAGTAGAAGAAGAAAATTCTAAAAAAGAGGAGTTAAAAACATCTGAAAAAAAAGAAACCATAACGATACCCCTACTAAAAAAAGAGATTTCCAAAAAAATAGTTTTCTCTTTAGGGGCACTTCTAATTTTTTTAATAGGATTCTTAATAGGGCGAGCATTAAATAAAAGAAAACGTAAAAATATATAGAGAAAAATAAAGCGTTTTCTTTTTTTCGTTGAAAGCGAGTTTTAATAAAGAATAAATTTAAAAAGAGAAAAAAGAAAAATAAAGAATTAAAAAATTCAACAAATTCTCCTAAATTACGCAAATTTAGGCTTGATTTTCATAATATGTAATGTTAAAATTAAATCTGTATGACGGCTTGGATGTGTGAGGTTGCTGATACGCTAGGTAGAGTTGTTAAAACTAAATCTATATTTTCAGGGAATTTGCACGGAGCTAGTCTATACTAGATATAGACGAAAGGAGGACATGTAAAAATGTCAAAAAGTAAAGTACGTATCAATTTAAAAGCTTATGATAATAAAATATTAGATTTAGCAGCTGGAAAGATCGTAGAAACAGTAAAAAGACTGGGAGGAAAGGTAAGTGGACCGATTCCATTACCAACAGAAATCGAACGTGTGACGGTTTTAAGAGCAGTACATAAGTACAAAGACTCTAGAGAACAATTCGAAAGTCGTACACATAAAAGACTAATCGATATACTAGATCCTAGTAAGGAAATTATTGATGCATTAACACATGTGGATGTACCAGGTGGCGTAGACATCGATATCAAATTATAATAAAAGGAAGGAATTTGAAATATGAAAGGAATCTTAGGACGCAAGTTAGGAATGACTCAAGTTTTTACTAAAGATGGTAAATTAATTCCAGTAACTGTAATAGAAATAACACCAAATACAGTTATGCAAGTTAAAACATCTGAAAGTGATGGCTATAAAGCTATTCAACTTGGCGTAGTAGACAAAAAAGAAAAAAATGCAAGCAGACAAGAAATAGGACATGCTAAAAAAGCAAATACAACCCCTAAGCGCTTCTTAAAAGAATTAAGAAATGTTGATGGAGAATATCAAATCGGACAAACACTAGATGCTTCTTTATTTGAAGTAGGAGAAGTAGTAGATGTGACTGGTACTTCAAAAGGAAAAGGCTTTCAGGGTGTAATTAAAAGACACAATCAAAATCGTGGACCTATGGGTCATGGTTCACATTATCATAGAGGTCCAGGCTCAATGGGTACAATGTTACCAAAACGAGTTTTGAAAGGTAAAAAATTACCGGGACATATGGGTGCTGAAACCATCACCATTCAAAATTTACAAATTGTTGAAGTGAACGCGGAAGAAAATTATATTTTAGTGAGTGGTAATGTTCCAGGAGCAAAAAATTCATTAGTTTTAATTAAAACAGCAGTAAAAGGAAATGGCAAAAAGAATGAATTTGAAGTCATAACCTATGCTGAAGAAATGGAAAGTGTTGTAGATTCAGTAGAAGAAACAATTGAAACATCAAATGAAGAAACTACAAACACTGAAGAAAAAGAAGAAGTCAGCGTTGCTACAGAAAATGTAGAAGAAAATACTGATTCTAAAGAAGAAAATTAGGACACTTATTGGAGGGAAAAAATATGGCAAAAGTTGAACTTAAAAACCTTAAAGGCGAAAAGCTTAAAGATATCACAATAAGTGATTCGATATGGAAAATTGAAACTAATGATGATTGCTTACATAAAATGATTCGCTTACAACACGCCGCTGTACGTCAAGGAACAGCAAAAACTAAAAATAGAAGTGAAGTTTCTGGAGGGGGAAGAAAACCTTGGAAACAAAAAGGAACAGGACGTGCAAGAGCAGGATCAAATCGTTCACCGTTATGGCGTGGAGGTGGAATCGCTTTAGGCGTAACACCAAGAGATTATACATTTAAAATAAATCGAAAAGAAAGAGTATTAGCTCTTAAAACAGCATTAACTTATAAACTTCAAGAAAAAGAATTATTTGTTATTGACAACATGGCTATGACATCTTTAAAAACAAAAGAAGTAAAAAAATTATTAGAAACTTTAAATTTAGCTGGAAAAGTTTTATTTGTAACGAAAGAAGATAACGAAAATCTATACATGGCATCAAGAAATTTAAGTTACACTTATGCAATTCTAGCTGAAGAAATAAATTGCTATGATCTTATAAATGCTGATTATGTAGTATTTGATGAGCCAGCAATTGAATATATTGAGGAGGTTTTAAAAAATGACTAATCCTGATATTATTTTTGCACCAGTAGTCACTGAAAAAAGTATGAAAAACGCTGAAAAGAATATTTATACTTTTAAAGTAGACAAAAGAGCAACTAAAACGCAAATTAAAAAAACAATTGAAGCTCAATTTGGCGTTCATGTAAAAACAATTAATACTTTGATTACGAAACCAAAAGATAAAAGAGTTGGAAAGTATACTGGAAAAACAAAAACGTATAAGAAAGCTATCGTAAGTCTAAAAGACGGCGAAACGATTGAAATATAGGAGGTAATTATGGCAATAAAGAAATACAAGCCAACGACAAATGGTCGTAGGGGAATGTCTACATTAACATTTGATGAAATAACAACAAGTCGACCTCTTAAATCTTTAACAAGTAAGAAAACAAAAACAGGTGGTCGTAACAATCAAGGAAAATTAACAGTTCGTCACATCGGTGGAGGAGCTAAACAAAAATATCGTACGATTGATTTCAAAAGAGACAAAGTAGGTGTAACCGCACGCATAGCAACAATTGAATACGATCCAAATCGTAGTGCAAACATCGCTTTAGTTCATTATAAAGATGGAGAAAAAAGATATATTATTGCTCCAAAGGATTTAACGGTGGGAACCATTATTGAAAGTGGACCGAATGCAGATATTAAAGTCGGTAATGCCTTACCACTTGAAAATATTCCTGTAGGTACTGTAGTTCATTGTATTGAATTAAAACCAGGAAAAGGAGCTGAAATTTGTCGTAGTGCAGGTGCTTCCGCTCAAATATTAGGTCGTGAAGGAAAATACGTTTTAGTAAGACTACAATCTGGAGAAACGAGAAAGATTTTAGGAACTTGCTACGCAACCGTTGGTGTAGTTGGAAATGAAGATTATGAATTAGTGAATATTGGTAAAGCTGGAAGAAAAAGACATTTAGGAATTAAACCAACAAACCGTGGTTCTGTTATGAACCCTAACGATCACCCTCATGGTGGTGGTGAAGGACGTGCACCAATAGGACGTAAGACACCAGTAACGCCTTGGGGTAAACCAGCACTTGGATTTAAGACAAGAAAAAATAAAAAAGCATCTAACAAATTAATTGTTAGTAGAAAGAAAAAGTAGGAGGGAATTATGGCAAGAAGTTTAAAAAAAGGACCTTATGTTTTTGATCGACTTTTAAAAAAGGTTCAAGAACTTAATAAAAATAATAAAAAAGAAGTAATTAAAACATATTCTCGTCGTTCAACAATTTTTCCTGACTTCGTTGGACATACCTTTGCTGTACATAATGGTAAAGAATTTATACCCGTTTATGTTACTGAAGAAATGGTAGGTCATAAATTAGGAGAGTTCGCTAGTACTCGTAAATTTGGCGGACACGCAGGACAAAAGTAGGAGGTTACGTAAATGGAAAGTTATGCAATACATAAAAGTGCCATGATTGCACCTAGAAAAGCAAGAATGACTCTTGACTTAATTCGTGGAAAAGATGTCGAAACCGCTGAAGGAATATTAGAAACAACAAACACAAAAGCCGCAAGACTAATTATAAAAGTTTTAAAAAGTGCTGTTGCCAATGCTGTAAATAATGAGGGAGCTAATGAAAGTGACCTATTTGTTAGCGAATGTTATATAAATCCAGGACCTGTGTATAAAAGAATCAAGTTTGCAAGTCGTGGAAACGTAGATAGAAGAGATAAAAGAACAAGTCACATTACTGTTAAAGTAAGTGATGGTAAGGAGGCAAAATAGATGGGACAAAAAGTAAATCCAATAGGATATCGACTTGGAGTCAATAAAACTTGGGAATCTAATTGGTATGCATCAAAAAAGAATTTTGGAGAGACATTAAATAAAGACATTAAAATTCGTAAATACATCTCTGAAAAATTAAAAGATGCAGCAGTTGCCTCAGTTGTTATTGAAAGAAAAAAAGACAAATGTGAAGTAACAATCAATACCGCTAAACCAGGAATCATTATTGGACGTGGTGGGGAAGACATTGATGCTTTACGAAAAAGTTTATCAAAATATGTTGGAGAAGAAGTTTACATTTCTATTGTAGAAGTGAAAAATCCTGATCTTGTAGCAAAATTAGTAGCTGATAACATTGCAGCTCAAATTGAAAATCGTGCTCCATTTAGAAGTGCTCAAAAAAGAGCTTTAAGAAATACAATGAAAGCTGGAGCAAAAGGAATTAAAACCTCTGTATCAGGTCGTCTTGCTGGAGCTGAAATGGCTAGAACCGAAGGTTATACAGAAGGAACTGTTCCTCTTCATACATTAAGAGCCGATATAGACTATGCACATAGTGAAGCGGATACAACCTATGGCAAAATAGGTGTAAAAGTTTGGATCTATAAAGGTGAAATTCTTCCTACAAAAAATGTAAAAAAGGAGAGTGACAAAAATGTTGATGCCAAAAAGAACTAAATATAGAAAACCTCATCGTTTAACCTATGATGGGCATGCAAAAGGAAATACAGAACTTCATTTTGGAGAGTATGGATTAATGGCCAAAGAAGGAAATTGGGTATCAGCTCGTCAAATAGAAGCCGCTCGTATTGCTATGACCCGTTATATGAAACGTGGTGGAAAAGTATATATTAATATCTTTCCTCACTTAGCGATTACAAAAAAACCACTTGAAACTCGTCAAGGTAAAGGTAAAGGTAACGTAGATGAATGGGTTGCTGTAGTTAAAGAAGGAAAAATTATGTTTGAAATCAGTGGCGTTTCTGAAGAAATCGCTCGTGAAGCTTTACGACTTGCTTCTCATAAACTACCAGTAACAACAAAGTTTGTTAGTAAGGAGGAGATTCCAAGTGAAAGTTAGTGAAATAAGAAATTTAAGTACAGAAGAGATTGAAACAAAAGTAAAAGAAACAAAAAAAGAATTATTAAATTTACGTGTTAAGAATGCAACAGGATCACTTGAAAAGCCTTCTAAAATAAAGGAATTAAGAAAAGATGTTGCAAGAATGTTAACGATTCTAAAAGAAAGAAAAAATGAAGTTAGCACAGGAGGGAACAAATAATGGAAGAAAAAAGACAAGAATTAGTTGGTAAAGTTGTTAGTAATAAAAATAATAAAACAATTACTGTGCTAGTCGAAACATATAAACGACACCCACTATATGGAAAAAGAGTGAAATATTCAAAAAAATATACTGCTCATGATGAAAATAATATTGCAAAAGTTGGAGATACAGTCAAAATTAGAAGTACAAGACCTCTATCTAAAACAAAAAGATATGAACTTGTAAGGGTCCTAATTGAAGCTGTAATATTATAGGAGGAATACTATGATACAACAAGAAACAAAATTAAAAGTTGCTGATAATACGGGAGCAAGAGAAATTCTTGTCATCCGTGTACTTGGTGGCTCAAAAAGAAAATTTGGAAACATTGGAGATGTAGTGGTTGGAACGGTTAAAAAAGCTATTCCTAATTCTGGACTAAAAAAAGGAAAAGTCGTTAAAGCAGTCATCGTTAGAAGTGTACAAGGTAAAAAAAGAAAAGATGGGTCTTATATCAAATTTGATGATAACGCTTGTGTTATTATTAAAGACGATAAATCACCTGTTGGAACTAGAGTTTTAGGACCTGTTGCTAGAGAATTAAGAGAAAAAGATTTCTCTAAAATTGTATCTTTAGCTCCAGAGGTTTTATAGGAGGGCACATGAAAATAAAAGTTGGCGATAATGTTAAAATCATAGCTGGAAAAGACAAAGGTAAAACAGGAAAAGTGATTACGACGCTTAGAAAAGATGACAAAGTTATTGTTGAAGGAATAAATATTGTAAAGAAACATCAAAAACCAACAAACAATAACGATAAAGGTGGAATCATTGAAATGTCTGCTCCAATTCATGTATCAAATGTAAAAAAAATCGAGGACGAAAAAACGACAAAAAAATCTTCTAAAAAAGAAGAAAAGAAAGATAAATAGGTGAGTTATGAGTACATTAAAAGAAATTTACAATAAAGAAATTATTTCATCATTAATGAAAGAAAACAATTACACTTCTGTAATGCAAGTTCCAAAATTAGATAAAATTGTTATCAACATGGGCGTGGGTGAAGGATCACATGATGATAAATTTATTGAAGCAGCAGTAAAGGATTTAGAAATCATAACAGGTCAAAAGCCAGTCGTAACAAAAGCACGTAAATCAATTGCTGGATTTAAGTTAAGAGAGGGCCAAACCATTGGTGCAAAAGTAACTCTACGTGGTGAAAATATGTATAACTTTATGGAAAAATTAATTAAAGTTGCTTTACCACGTGTTAGAGATTTTAGAGGTATTTCTAATCATTCTTTTGATGGAAATGGAAATTACACTCTAGGAATTAAAGAACAATTGATATTTCCTGAAATAGAATACGATAACGTTTTAAAAATAAGAGGAATGGATATTGTATTTGTAACAACAGCAAAGACAAATAAAGAAGCTGAAAGCTTACTAAGAGCATTTGGAATGCCTTTTAGAAATTAAGGAGTGAAGGAAAATTGGCAAAAACAAGTTTAAAAATTAAACAACAAAGAACACCAAAATTTAAAGTTCGTGCCTATACACGTTGTGAAAGATGTGGACGTCCTCATGGTGTTTTAAGAAAATACAAATTATGTCGTATATGTTTTAGAGAATTAGCAAATAAAGGACAAATTCCTGGCGTTAAGAAGTCAAGTTGGTAGAAGGGAGGAATTTTTATGGTACAAGATAAAATTGCAGATATGCTTACAAGAATTCGTAATGCAAATCAAATGAGATATGATACAGTCACCGTTATAGGGACAAAAATGACTTTAGGAATAGCAAACATTCTTAAAAGTGAAGGATACATTGCTGATTATGTTTATGAAAAAGATATAAAAGGTGATAAATTAACTTTAACATTAAAATATGGAGAAAAGAAAGAAAGAGTTATTACTGGACTTAAAAGAATCAGTAAATCTGGACTTCGTGTTTATGCCGCATCAAATGAAATTCCTCGTGTGTTAAATGGATTAGGAATTGCCATTATTTCAACAAGTAAAGGTCTTATGACTGATAAAGAAGCAAGAAATGCTGGATTAGGAGGCGAAGTACTTGCCTTTATATGGTAAGGAATAACCTATGAGTAGAATTGGAAATAGAAATTTAGTAATACCTGAAGGTGTAACCGTTACAGTAGATAATCAAATAGTAACAGTAAAAAGCGCAAAAGGTGAATTATCACTTAACGTTTCGCCTTTAATTAATGTTGAAATAAAAGAAAATATAGTAACAACCAAATGTGTTAAAAATACTAAAGAAGCAAACGTCATGCAAGGAACTACAAATTCTCTAATAAACAATATGATTATTGGTGTATCTGAAGGTTTTTCTAAAGGTTTAGAAGCTGTTGGTGTTGGATACAAATTTAATGTTCAAGGAAATAAAATTGTTGTAAATGCAGGATATTCACATCCTGTAAATGTAGAAATTCCTTCGGGAATTAAAGCAGAACTTGTAAGTAATACTGAGATTACTTTAAGTGGAATTGATAAGCAAAAAGTAACTGAATTTGCGGCTAATGTTCGAAAAATAAGAGAACCAGAACCTTATAAAGGTAAAGGAATTCGTTATAAAGATGAACATGTTCGTCGTAAAGAAGGTAAGAAAGCAGCATAGGTGGAGGGATAGTATGATAAAAAAAGAATCAAGTAACGATGCTCGTATTAGAAGACATAAGCGTATAAGAGAGTCTTTAAGTGGAACAAAAGAAAGACCAAGATTAAACGTATTTAGATCAAATAGTGGCATTTATGTTCAAGTGATTGACGATGAATCTGGTAATACTTTGGTTTCTTCTTCATCAATAGCTTTAAAATTAAAAAATGGAAGTAACTGTGAAGCAGCTGCTCTAGTTGGAAAAGATATCGCTGAAAAATGTAACAAAGCAAAAATTAATAAAGTAGTATTTGATAGAGGTGGAAACCTTTATCATGGTCGAGTAAAAGCTTTAGCAGAAGCAGCTCGTGAAAACGGATTGGAATTCTAGGGAGGTCGTCATGCAAAAAGAAAATAATGAAGTAAAAGAAGTACATGAAAAGAAATTTCATAAAGAAAACAAAGAAAATAGAGATAATCGTAAAAAACTTTTAGAAGAAAAAGTAATCTCTATTGGACGTGTGACTAAAGTTACTAAAGGTGGTAGACATTTCCGTTTCTCAGCAACAGTAGTTGTTGGAAATCGTAAAGGTTTAGTTGGAATTGGAACTGGAAAAGCAAATGAAGTTCCAGCAGCAATTGCAAAAGCAAGTATGATGGCTAATAAAAATGTGACAAAAGTAGCACTTATGGATGGAAGAACCATTCCGCATGAAGCTTATGGAAAAGTCGGAAGAGCTAATGTTTTAATTAAACCAGCTGTTAAAGGAACAGGAGTTATTGCTGGTGGAGCAGCAAGAAGTGTATTAGAACTTGCAGGAGTAAAAGATGTTATTTCAAAATCACTAGGTTCCAATGCTAAAATTAATGTAGCCAAAGCGACATTAGAAGCATTAAAAAGTGAAAGAACTCCAGCAAAAATAGCAGCTCTTCGTGGTAAGAAAGTGGAGGAGTTATAATATGAAATTAGAAAACTTACCAGCTACAAAAGAAAAAAAAGCTAAAAAAATAGTTGGTCGTGGACCTGGATCTGGAATGGGTAAGAATTCAACTCATGGAGAAAAAGGTCAAAAATCTAGAAGTGGAGCAAGCATTTCAGCTTGGTTTCAAGGTGGACAATCTCCTTTGTATAGAAGATTACCCAAAAGAGGATTTAATAATAAGAGATTTGAAACAAAGTATGCTTGTATTAATTTAAGCGATTTAAATAAGTATTTTAATGATGGTGAGACAGTAACTCCCGAAATTTTAAAAGAAAGAGGAATAATTAAAAAACAATTAAGTGGTATCAAAGTTCTTGCAAATGGAAAATTAGAAAAAAAATTAACCGTTAAAGCCAATCGTTTTTCTACTTCAGCTGTAAGTGCTATTGAATCTGCTGGTGGCAAAACTGAGGTGATTTAGATGATTCGTCGTATCACCAAAATTTTTGCTAAAGAAAATAAAGATTTACGGAAAAGAATCTATTTTACTTTATTTGCTTTAGGAATATTTTGTTTAGGAACGGGTATAACCATTCCTTGGGCCAGTGTCCTATATGAAGAACTAGGTTTCTTAGAAATCTTTAACTTAATGAGTGGTGGAGGCTTAAGAAGTTTTTCTATCTTCGCATTAGGAGTCAGTCCTTATATAACCGCTTCAATTATTACTCAATTACTTCAAATGGATATTATTCCTTATTTTAAAGAATTGAAGGAACAAGGTTACGTTGGAAGACAAAAAATTAATAAAATTAATCGATATTTAGCTGTTGCTTTTGCCTTTTTACAAGCGTATGTCATCTCTATATTTTATTTAAATACGAATGATGTCATGATTATGCTAAAAACATCATTAGTGATGACAGCTGGAACTTCTTTCCTATTATGGTTGGGAGATCAAATAACGATGAAAGGAATTGGAAATGGGTCATCCTTATTGATAATGGCTGGAATTATTCAAAGTATGCCAGGAATTTTTTCTGGAGCGTTTCAAACATTCATTACAGCTGGAACGTATAATTTAGCCATTGGAATTGCTTTATTTGCTTTATTTTTATTAATTTATTTATTAGTTTTAATAGGAATTATTTGGATAACTTTAGCTGAAAGAAGAATCCCTATTCAATACGCTAATCATACAACCAGTGCTTATGGAAATCAAAATTCATTCTTACCAATCAAAATAAATAGTGCTGGAGTAATACCAGTAATCTTTGCATCAATTGTTTTAACCATTCCTTCAACAGTAGCTGGATTAATTAAAAATACTGCAGCGGTAGACTTTATTAATAAATACATTGTCTACACGACTCCAACTGGATTCATATTATACATATTATTAATATTATTCTTTGGATATGTGTATACTTTCATGATGATGAATCCTGAGGAAATGAGTAAGGATTTAAACAAACGAGGTGGTTATATACCCGGAATTAGGCCAGGGAATGACACATCAGATTACATAAGTAAATCTTTAGGAAAACTAACAATTGTAGGTTCTGTATTTTTAGTTATATTATCTGGCTTACCAATATTAATGGCAAATGTTTTAAAACTGCCACCATCAGTAACAATTGGTGGTACTGGAATATTAATTGTTGTAGGGGTCGCAATAGAAACTTATAAACAAATCGAAAGTGGTTTAGTATCAAGACGATACAAAAAAAGGAGCAGAAGATAAGTGAAAAACGTTATCTTTATTGCTCCACCAGCTGCCGGTAAGGGAACAATTAGTGAATACCTTGAGCATAAGTATAATTATAAACATATTTCAACAGGAGATATTTTAAGAAATGTTATGAAAGAAAATAGTGAACTTGGTGAAGAAGTAAAAAAGAGAATGGAAGAAGGAGAACTCATTGGAGATGATATCATCTTACCTTTATTTAAAGAAGAACTCTTAAAAATAAATGATAAACCATTTATTTTAGATGGAATACCAAGAAACATAGAACAAGCCAAATATTTAGATAATTTATTTGAGGAATTGAATGTGAATAACTATACAGTTATAAACATTGTCATTGAAAATGATTTATTAGAAAAAAGAGTAACAGGTAGAAGAATCTGTAACGGCTGTAAAAAAACATATAATATATTTTTTGACGACTTTAAACCATTAACAGAAAATGTTTGTAATAATTGCGGAAGTTTATTAGAAGCTAGAATAGATGATAATTTAGAAACATTTAAAGCTAGAACAGAAAAATATAAACTAGAAACAGAACCACTAATAAATTATTATCAACAAAAAAATAAATTAGTCATTGTAGAGGCATCAAAAACACAAACTGAAATAGTGCAAGAAGTTGAAAAAATCATAGAGGTTAAGAATGATTAGTATAAAAAGTGAACGTGAAATAGAACTTATGCGTTATGCTGGACATATTAATTATTTAACACATGAAGAATTAAAAAAACACATTAAACCAGGAATAAAAACAATAGAACTGGATCGAATTGCCTATAATTTTATTATTAAACACAATTGTATTCCTTCCCAATTAGGATTTGAAGGATACCCTAATACCATTTGCATTTCTATTAACGATGAAGTAGTACATGGAATACCTAGTAACAGAAAGTTGAAAGAACACGACATTGTATCAATCGATTTTTGTGTAGGGTATAAAGGTTATCATTCCGATGCTGCTCGCACATATATTGTAGGGTCGGTAGATAAAGAAATAGAAGCATTAGTAAATAACACGAAAGAAGCTTTATACGTTGGCTTGAGTAAAGTGCGTAATGGTGTTAAAATAGGTGACATTAGCCATGCTATAGAGAGCTTTGCTCACAGTAAAGGATTAAGTGTTGTAGAAGATCTTGTTGGGCACGGAGTTGGAACAAGTATTCATGAAGAGCCTGACATTCCTAATTTTGGAGAAGCAAATAAAGGGAAAATATTAAAAAGCGGCATGACAATTGCAATAGAACCTATGTTGAATCTAGGAAAGAAACAAGTATGTTTAACCGATTTAAATGATTGGGTGATTGTAACAGAAGATGGAAGCCCATCCGCTCACTTTGAACATACCGTCTTAGTGACAGATGAAGGCTATGAAATATTAACAGGAGAATAAATATGGCGAAAAAAAATATAACGAAAAATGAATCTTCAAAAAAAGAAGAAAAAATTGAAGTTGAAGGTAAAGTAGTAGACGTTGCAAAAGGCGGCGATTACATCGTAGAATTACCTAATGGTCATACTGTAAAAGCCTACGTTTCTGGTAAAATGCGTGTGAATATGATACGTATTCTACCAGGTGATACAGTAACAATCGAACTTTCGCCTTACGACTTAACACGTGGGCGTATAACATGGAACAAAAGATAATGGGAGGTATAAATTATGAAAAAAAGACCATCAGTAAAACCAATATGTAAAAAATGTAAAAAAATCAAAAGAAAAGGAAAAGTAATGGTTATTTGTGAAAATCCAAAACACAAACAAACCCAAGGAAAATAGGAGGTATATATGGCAAGAATTAAAAATATTGAACTACCAAATGAAAAACATGTATGTATTGGATTAACAGCAATTTATGGAATTGGAAGAAGCTTAGCATTAACAATCTGTAACGATGCTAAAGTCGATTCAACTAAAAAAATTAAAGATTTAACAGACAGTGAAATCACAGCTCTTCGTAAAGAAGTAGATAAATACGACGTTGAAGGAGATCTTCGTCGTGATGTACAAATGTCTATTAAAAATAAAATGGAAATTAATTGCTATCAAGGAATAAGACATAAAAAAGGTTTACCCGTAAGAGGACAAAGAACAAGTAGAAATGCACGTACTCGTAAAGGTAAAGGTAAAGTAGTAGCAAATAAGAAAAAAGTAGGTAAGTAGGAGGTAAACTATGGCATATAACAGAAGAAAAAGAAAAGTTAAGAAAAACATTCCTGAAGCAGTGGCTCATATTCATTCAAACTATAATAATACAATCGTAACCATTTCAGAAAAAAATGGGAATGTCATTACTTGGGCATCTGCGGGAACAATCGGTTATAAGGGAAGCAAAAAGAAAACACCTTATGCTGCTGGAATGAGTGCTGAGGCTTGTGCAAAAGCTGCTGCTGATGCGGGGGTAAAAAAAGTTGAAGTACACGTTAAAGGTTTAGGATCTGGTAGAGAAAATGCAATTCGTTCTATTCAAGGAGCTGGTATTGAAGTAACAAGTATCATTGATGACACACCAGTACCTCACAATGGATGTAGACCACCAAAACGTCCTAGAAATTAATGATCGAAAGGGAGAAATAATATGATTAAATTTGAAAAACCAGAATACAAAATAACAGAATATGCTTCCGATTCTCATTATGCAACATTTGAATTAGAACCATTAGAAAGAGGATTCGGAACAACAATAGGAAACGCTTTAAGACGTGTCATGTTATCCAGTTTACCAGGATGTGCCATTACTAGCGTAAAAATAGATGGCGTATTACATGAATTTCAAAAAATAGAAGGCGTTTATGAAGATGTGACTAGTATTATCTTAAATTTAAAGAGTGTGGTACTTAAAAATCATACTGAAGAAGATAAAGTGATTCATATAAATAAATCAACACCAGGACCAGTCACTGCTGGAGATATAGAATGTGACCCCGATTTAGAAGTTATAAATAAAGAGTTAATAATTTGTAATCTAGTCGAGGGTGGAAAAATTAATATGGAAATGACCGTATCAAATGGAAAAGGCTACGTAGACGCTAAAGAAAATCAAACAAAATTAGACACCAAAAAAGTTGGAGTCATAGCAATCGATTCTTTATATTCACCCGTAGAAAAAGTAGCATACGAAGTCGAAAATGCGCGTGTAGGTCATAATGAAAATTATGATAAACTGATTATGCGTATTAATACAAATGGAAGCATTACTCCAGAAGAATGTATGGCATTATCAGCAAAAATTTTAATTGAACATTTTAATATTGTAGCAGATTTAAATGCGATAAGTGATATTTCAGGATTAATGGCAGAGAAAAAAGTAGATACCATAACGAAAACATTAGAAACACCAATTGAAGAAATCGAATTTTCAGTTAGAGCATATAACTGTTTAAAAAGAGCTGGTATTCATACGGTTCAAGATTTAATTTCAAAAAGAGAAGTTGAAGTTACAAAAATACGTAACTTAGGGAAAAAATCATTAAAAGAAGTCTTAGATAAAGTTGTTGAAATGGGACTTAAATTTCGAGATTAAGGAGGATTATTATGGCGTATAGAAAAATTGGTAGAGAAACAAGACAAAGACATAGTGTATTTGCCGGACAAGCAGCAGACGTAATTATTCATGAAAGTATTATTACTACAGAAGAAAAAGCAAAAGAAGTTAGAAAATTTGTAGATCGTTTAATAACTTATGGAAAACGTGGAACACTAGTTTCTCGTAGAAAAGCACTTGCTTTTGTTTATAACAATAAAGAATGTGTTGATAAAGTTTTTAATGAACTAGCAACACGTTACGAAACTCGTAATGGTGGGTACACTAGAATTATTAAATTAAAAGAAAGAAAAGGCGACGATGCCTTAGAAGTAAAATTAGAATTAGTTTAAAAACTAATTTTTTTTGTTGAAAAAAGAAATTAAACTTCAATTAATTTCTTTGTAATATACTTATTAGAGGTTTTTCCTAGAATCCAATCGATAGAATAATTGAATTTTAAATGAAGTTCTATAAGAAATGTTATTAAAATAAGGTATTTTCCATTTTTATAGTTTCTTATATTTGATTCGCAAGAATGAATAATCGTTGCTAAAGCTAAATTAGTTAAATGATTGGTTCGGCAAATATTTTTTACACTTTCTGCCATTTTTTTTAAATCAACGCCAGAATCTAGGTCCTTATATTTTTTTATTTCAGTTAAGCTAGAACATAGTCAATAGATAAGTTTAAATAATCACTTAAACTAATCAAATGTTCAATAGGAATAATCCGATCATTTTTTTCAAAATGTGAAATAGAAGACTTTTCAATACCAAATATTGATGCCAATTCTTTTTGACTTAAGTCATAAGTTTCTCTTATAAAACGAATACGCTCACCAATATTTATCAAATTTATCACCAAAACAATTCTCTCATAAACAAAAAATGTATCCTTTTAAAATTGTCTAATTATGCGATTAAGAATTTCATAATGAAAAGAAAACAATTTAATATGACAAAATTTTTAAATTATTATTGATAAACTAAAGATAGCATTGATTATGTAAATAGTTTTATTTTAATGTTGATAAATTATGCTGGTGTGGATATAATTGAATTACAAATAAGGTAAAAGACTTTGTTTGGTTATGAAATAAATTTAATAAGGAAGGAAAAAAGAAAATGAAAAAGATTAAATTTAAGAAGGGGGGGGGGTTATTAGAAACTAATAACCAACTAAAAAGGTTTACTGGAGTCAAAAGGAATAAGAAAATGGTTTATCCTATAGTAGGAATCTTGTTAATAATAGGAAGTATCACGTTATATAAAACGTTTGCGTTTTATGAAGAAAAGAAAAGTTTTAATGTATTAAAAGGAAGAATCCCAGATTTTGGTTATGATATTAAAATGCTTTCTGTCGTCATTGATGATAAAAAAAGCGAAAGTATTCCAGAAAGAGGCTTATATAAAACAAATGTGCACTGTACAAATGGAACGTTTGGGGAATGGGATTATAACAATTGGAATTTAGTATTAAATAATGTAAGCAGTGAATCAAAATGTAATGTAAGTTTTACCTCAGGTTTATCACAAGAAGAATATAATAAATACATTGAAGCAGGAAAAGCATTACATCGAAACACCTATCGAGGAAAAGATATCACTGAGTATTATAATGATGGAAGTTTATATACACGAATATCAAACGGAAGTTTTGAAGACATTTATGTCGGTGATTATATCATAGCGAATGAAGTGACATGGTTAATCGCAGATATTGATAATTATTTATATACAGGAGATACACCGCTTACGAAACATCATGCCACGATTATACCCGCAAAACCCTTAATGAACGCATCAATGAATGATACAGATACAACAGAAGGCGGATATGCTAATAGCAAAATGGCTACAGAAACATTACCGAGTTTAGTAGCAGAAGATGGAATAATAGGAAAAACTTTTGGAAATCATATTCTTGAATACAGAAATGTACTTTCTAATCATATTAATAAAGAAGTCATAAATCAAAGTGGAGGAAGGTTAAAAGGTGCAACAGATGATTGGGCATGGTATACCAGAAAAATAGATTTGATGAGTGAAATAAATGTTTATGGAACAACTACTTCCTCAGCGAGTTTTATGGATATAGGAATTGATAATAAGCACTATGCGATATTTCAACTCAAACCTGAATATATTAATAGTAATGGAAATAAAAGATTTGGTTATTGGCTGAAAGGAGTTGCAACTATTGAACATTTTTCTTATGTAGGAGGCTACGGTGATGCTGGACCAGGTTTTTCTAATAAAGCTTCAGTAAGTACTGTTTTTGGCATCCGTCCAAGATTTTTGATAGATTAGATTTATTCAAAAAAAGAAATCTATATAAAAATGATTTATATCTAAATTAAAAGTAAATGTAAACAATTATTTAATAAATTATCAAAATCTATTAAATAATTTTTTTATTTGTACGATGAATTACCAAAATCTGCCATTTGTAATCTTTATATTCCTGTGTTATTATCCGAAACATGGAAAGGAAAATTTATTACAATTTATAGCATAAAAGAATAAAAAATAAGCCTATTCGTTTGAATAAAAATCTTATAAAATAAACAGTATAGACATAGAATGTAAAAGGAGGATATTATGTTTGATAATTATGGATTACAAATAGCAGAAATTTTTAAAGAAGCAGAAAACTTTCGTAAAAGCTTAAAACACCCTTACGTAGGAACAGAACACTTAATGCTAGCTCTTTTAAATCATGAAAATGAAGTAAGTAAAAAATTAAAAATATATGATTTAACCTTTGAATTATTTAAAAATGAATTAGTGAGTATAGTTGGAGAATCCAGTAAAGAAAGTGAATTAAATTTGTATACGCCCTTATTAAGAAGAATCATTGAAACTGCAACAGAAGACGCAATAGATAATAATAATGGAGAAGTCACTGAAAGACATTTATTTTTAGCTCTTTTAGAAGAAGGAGAAGGAATTGCCATAAGAATTATGATTGGATTAGAGATTGATTTGGATGCTTTATATGAAGAATTTAAAATGAGCTTAGTAAAAAATTCTAAAAATAAATTAGAACTTATGGAAATAGGAAATAATCTTAATAAAAATGTATCGAATTCTGAACGTGTTGTGGGAAGAGAAGAAGAAATAGCACTTGTAATCGAAGCTTTACTCCGTAAGAAAAAAAGTAATCCTCTTCTTATTGGAAAAGCAGGTGTTGGTAAAACAGCGATAGTAGAAGAATTAGCTAGAAGAATTAATAACAATATTGTCCCCACTGAATTAGAAAACAAAACAATTGTTATGTTAGAAATGGGAGCTTTAGTAGCTGGAACAAAATATCGTGGAGAATTTGAAGAAAGATTAAATAAAATAATAAAAGAAGTAAAAGAAAATAAAAATATTATTCTTTTTATAGATGAAATTCATACCATGATTAATGCTGGAGGAGCAGAAGGTGCCATTAATGCCGCAGATATATTAAAACCTTATTTAGCTAGAGGAGATATTAAATGTATTGGAGCAACAACTACAGATGAATATTATAAAACCATTTACAAAGACAAAGCCTTAGAAAGAAGATTTTATTTAATACAAGTAGAAGAACCTTCTTTAGAAAAAACAAAAAATATATTAAAAAAAATAAAAAAAGAATATGAAAATCATCATCATTTAACCATATCAAACGAAAACATCGACGACATTGTTGATTTAGCAGATAAATATATAAAAAATAAAAGTAATCCTGATAAATCTATTGATTTATTAGATATGATATGTGCAAGCAAAAAAGTTAAAAATATTCATTTTGAAAAATTAGATCAATTAAATCAAGAATTAGAAGAAATAAAAAAACAAAAAAAAGAGTATATTTATAAAGACGATTACGAACAAGCAACACTTTGTAAAGAAAAAGAAAATCAAAAGAAAAAAGAAATTCAAGCAACAATGATGCATAACGCAAGCCGAATTACCTATCAAGATATTATCGAAACCTTAGAACAAAAATCGAATATTCCATTAGTAGAAAACAAAAAAGAAATATTTAAATCAATAAAAAGCAATTTAGAGAAAAAAATAGTGGGTCAAGAAAAAGCAATAAATAAGTTACTTAAAAACATCTGGATAAAATTAAATGGGGAAGAGAAACCATTAGCTATTTTACTAGCAGGTCCTAGTGGAGTTGGAAAAACAGAAACCGTTAAAACCATCGCAAAAAGCATCAAAAAAAGTAACTTTATTCGTCTTGACATGAGCGAATACAACTTAGAAGGCTCAGTAAATAAATTGATTGGAGTAAGTGCGGGTTTTGTGGGCTACAATGATCAATATTTATTTAGAAGTGTTTTAGATAATCCTTACTCTGTAATTCTTGTCGATGAAATTGAAAAAGCACATCCAAGTGTTCTAAACCTTTTTCTTCAAATTTTAGATGAAGGATTTATAACCAATGCCAATAATGAAAAAATAGACTTTTCCCACACCATGATTTTTATGACAAGTAATGTAACCAACCATAAATATGTAGGGTTTACTAACGTAGAAAATAACAATTTAGTTGAAAATTTTAGCAAAGAATTTTTGGGAAGATTTACTGACATTGTTACCTATGATACCTTAAGAGAAGAAATTTTAAAAAAATATGTTGATACTCATTTGACAAATAAAAAAGTAAACTTTGAAAAAATAAAAAATGAGGCGGATTGCGATAAATACGGGCTTCGTAACCTAAAAGCCATTATCCAAAAATACAATCATGAATTAGATATTGAAATTACTCTTTAAAACATGTTATGATTAAAAAGTAATAAATGAGAATTGCAATTTGTTATTATTACATCTTCTTATTTATGGTCAAAGCATAAATAATTTTCAAATAGAGTCTAGAACGCTTTCTAGGCTCTTTTACTTTAACAAAAGTAATGTAAGCAAAAGAAAATTGTGATATAATTTAAATAGTCAGAAAACAAAAGAAAGGATAAATCCTATGACAAAAACCCGCTTTGCTCCTAGTCCTACAGGTTATTTACACATTGGAAATTTAAGAAGTGCTTTATTTGCTTATTTAATTGCCAAACATGATGAAGGAGAGTTTATTTTAAGAATTGAAGACACCGATAAATCAAAAACAATGATTGGAGCAGAAGAACGAATTTATAATTTATTGAATACTTTTCAATTAACTTATGATGAAGGTCCAAATAAAGAAATAGGCTCTACAGAATATATTCAAAGTAAACGTTTAGATATTTATAAATCTTACGCCGAAAAATTATTAAAAAAAGGTGAGGCTTATTACTGTTTCTGTGATAAAAAAACATTAAATACCCAAAGAATGAAAGCGAGTGAAGAAAAACAAAACTTTCTTTATGAAGACCCCTGTCGAATTATTGGAATTGAAGAAGCAAAAAATCGTGTGTTAGCGGGAGAAAGTTATACGATTAGACAAAAGATGCCTAAAACAGGTCAGACCAGTTTTCGCGATTTAGTTTATGGAGACATAACCTTTGATAACAATACTTTAGAAGATCAAATTTTAATAAAAAGTGATGGTTTTCCAACCTATAACTTTGCCAATGTAATAGACGATTGCTTAATGGACATAACTCATGTAACAAGAGGGTGCGAATATTTATCCAGTATGCCAAAATATCTTCTTTTATATGATGCCCTAAACTTCCCACGACCAGAATTTGTTCACCTTCCCTTAGTGAAAACAAAAGAAAAAGGAACCTTAGAAAAAAGAAACAAAGAAGACGATTTAATAGATTTATTGAATCAAGGCTTTTTACCTAGCGCCATTATTAATTATATAGCTTTCTTAGGATGGAATCCTAAAAACAATCAAGAGTTTTTTACCATTGAAGAACTAATAAGAGAATTTGATATCAGTAAAATAACTAAAAGACCTTGTTGTTACGATTTGAAAAAATTAGAGTGGTACAATAAACATTATATTTCTATGATGAACGATCAAGATTATATAAATTTTACGCGTCCTTACCTAGAAAATGTCTATAATTTAAAAGATAAAACAGAAGAATGGATCAACAACTTACTTTTATTATTTAAACATCACCTTCACTTTGGAAGTGAAATTGCTTTAGTTTCTAATTTATTTTTTCGTGAAACAATCATTTTAGATAAAAAATGTATAAATTATCTAAGAAGTGATGAAATAATTCCTAGTGTTTTAAAGACGTTTAAAGAAGAAATTGAAAATTGTTTTGATTGGAACCTTCAAAATATAGAAGAAATACTAAAAAGAGTGGAAACAAAAACAAATAGCACAAAAGAAAAAACGTACATGCCAATAAGAATAGTCGTGACGGGTTTAAATTATGGAAGAGAATTAAGCAAAATTTTATTTCTTTTAGGACAACAAACAATTATTAAAAGATTACAAAACAGCATAGGAATGTATTAGAAAGGAAATTTATGAAAATATACAATACATTAAACAAAACCGTTGAAGATTTTATACCTCGTGAAGAAGGAAAAGTAAAAATGTATACCTGTGGTCCAACGGTTTACCATTTTGCTCATATCGGAAACTTGAGAAGTTACATTTTTGAAGATATTTTAGAGAAGACTTTAAACTACTTAGGCTATGAAGTAAAAAGAGTAATGAACATCACGGATGTGGGGCATTTAACAAGTGATTCGGATTCCGGAGACGATAAAATGCTTAAAGGAGCAAAAAGAGAACACAAGTCTGTTTTAGAAATAGCTGAATTTTATACTGAAGCCTTTAAAAAAGATACCGAAGACTTAAATATAAAATGGCCTAAGATCGTTTCCAAAGCAACAGACAACATAGACGAATACATTAAAATCATTACTGAACTATTAAAAAAAGGCTATGCCTACCAAAGTGGTGGAAATGTTTACTTTGATACGTCAAAACTTACCGATTATTATAAGTTAACCAATCATAAAGTCGATGAAATGGTAATCGGAGTGCGTGAAGGAGTAGAAGAAGACGGCAATAAAAAAAATCAAAGCGATTTTGTCTTATGGTTTACCCAATCAAAGTTTGAAGAACAAGCTTTAAAATGGAACTCTCCTTGGGGAGTAGGCTATCCTGGTTGGCATATAGAATGTTCAGGAATTAGCTTGAAATATTTAGGTGAATATTTAGACATACATTGTGGTGGAGTAGACAACATCTTTCCTCATCACACCAACGAAATTGCTCAAAGTGAAGCCTATTTAGGTCATAAATGGTGCAATTACTGGGTGCATGGAGAACACTTAAACGACGAAACAGGAAAAATGTCTAAATCCAAAGGTGAATTTTTAACCCTTTCTCTAATTAAAGAAAAAGGATATGATCCCTTAGCTTATCGCTTTATGTGTTTAAATACATCGTATCGTAAAGTATTAATCTTTTCTTATGAAGCCCTAGATAACGCAACCAATGCGTATTTAAAACTAAAAAATAAAATTAAAAATTTAAATAATGAAGGAGAATTTGATGAAAAAAATTATAATAAATACAATGAAGCCTTTAAAAATTGTCTTAGTGAGGATCTAAATACTTCAAACGGGATTACGCTTATTTACGAATTGTTAAAAAGTGAAGTAAACGATAAAACTAAGAAAACTTTAATCCAATCATGGGACGAAGTCTTATCTTTAAATTTAATTTCTAATGAAAGTGATAAGAATATTGATACCAATTATATTGAACAGAAAATAAAAGAAAGAGCCATCGCAAAAGAAAACAAAGATTACACTCTAGCCGATAATATCCGAAAAGAATTGTTAGAAAAAGGAATTTTATTAAAAGATACAAGAGAAGGAACAACTTATACTTTAAACACATAAACTTCACATAAAAGTGTTAAGATAAAAAAGATGAAAACAAAAAAAGAGTGATTTAATGATAATTATTTTTCTAATAGTTAAAAATAGAAAAAATTATTTTGATAAATGCCCTTTTCATAAAGATAGTGAACCTACTTTAGCTGTTTCATCAGAAAATATAGACATAGTCGTAGTGTAAGTGGTAATGTCATAAATCTTCTAGGAAATGATGATCAAGTTGAATTTAATAAAAAATGTAAAAAAATTATTTGGAAGTGACTAAGATATGGTAAAAATAGATATTATACCCAGTGAAAGTCCTAATAATAACAAATGTGAAGATAAATATAAGTACGATAATTGGTTTAATTATGATTGGGTTTTAAATGAATTAAATAAAGATTTTGATAGTGAGGGAATAGATAGAATTGGTTTTACTGAAGAGGGTTACGAAGTATTTATTGTTACAGATGATTATAGGTTAAGTGATAGCCCTCATTTTCATTATCGAAAAAAAGAAAAAGATAAGAAAATAAGTTTTCATACTTGCATACAATTCGATCAAGCCAAATATTATCATCATACTAAAAATGAAGATATTTTAAACGATAGCCAAAAAGAAAACTTAATAAATTTTTTAAATTCTAAACCTAACTATTTTAATAATTTAAACACATATTGGGATCTTTTAAAATTTTCTTGGAATCACCAAAATGATTATAAAATGATTATAGATGAAGATTTAGAAATGCCTGATTATAGGAATTTAAAATGAGGATGTGATAAAAAATGGATTTAATTATTTTACTACTTATGTTATTTTTACCCGCTATAGCACAGGTTTTAGTAACAAGTAATTATAGTAAATACAAAAATATAGAAAATGTAAGCGAATTAAGTGGATTTGAAATCGCTCGAAAGATATTAGATGAGCACGGTTTAAAAGAAATTTATATAGTAGAAACCAAAGGCAATCTTACTGATCATTATGATCCAAAAAGAAAAGTAGTAAGACTTTCTAATAGCGTCTACCATGGGAAGACCATTGCCTCAACCGCAATCGCCGCTCATGAATGTGGTCATGCCATTCAAGATAAAGAAAATTATTTATACATGCGATTACGTGCCCTTATTTTCCCAATTGTAAATATTGCAACCTCTCTTTCTTATTTTATAATCTTTTTAGGTTTGATTTTTGAATCATTAAACTTAATTTGGATGGGAATTCTTTGTGTAGGAACGGGATTAATTTTTCAACTTGTAACCTTACCCGTTGAAATCGATGCAAGTAAAAGAGCCAAAAAAGAAATTCAAAAATTAGGATTAGCAACGGAAGCCGAAAACATAGGTGTTTCGAAAATGCTTACCGCGGCGGCTTCAACTTATTTAGCAGGTGTTTTGACAAGTGCACTTGAACTGGTTAGACTTTTTCTCTTATTTGGCAACCACGACGACAATTAATTTTTAAAAGCTCGAAAAGAGCTTTTTATTATGAAAAAGAGATAATTAGTTTTTTTAAAAATGAATTGACGTGTTATTTATCAAAGAGTATAATAAAATTATTCTGAAGAAAGAGGCGTTTATATGCGGCGTCAATCGTTAAGATTTGATTTATGGTTGTGTCTACTTTTAAGTTTTTTAATAAGTCTTGGGACTGAAAAAATAGCCAAATCGATATTAGACAAAAAGTATGAAGAACATAAAGAAGAACATAAAGTAGCAACAGATGAAATTGGTGGAATCGCTGGAGATGAAATATTCCGAGCTCAAAACATTGAAGATATACTTAGTCATGAGACGTTTACAGTCGTTTCTCCTGGTATTGAATATAGAAACAAAGGAGCAGGCTATCATAACGGAATGTATTTGTACGCTTTAACTTTACCATCTGGTGAAAAAGTGGCAGCTCGAATTAATTCAGATTCAGTTATCCAAAAAGGCGACTCAATTTATTCTGGCGACAATATTCTACCCGTTGGACACTTGATTTATGATGATCTAAGTCAAGATACCTATTTTATAAATCAGATCGAATATAAAGAACCGCTAGATCGAAAAGATTTTTATATCGATATGGTGGGTGGAGCTGAAATTCAAAGTGAAGAATCATTTGTAGATACGAAAGTAATATTCGTTCAACTTTTAACCATTTTCTTCACCTTTCCTATTTTTCATACCATAGGATCTAAATTAGGAATTTTCCCGTACTTCTTTGCTCCAAAAAATAAAAAAGAAGCAGAATGGGATTAAGAAAGGAAGTTTAAAAAATGCAAGAAACAAAAATTCAAAAAATAAACATCATCTATTTATTAGGACTATATTTATTCCGATCATCATATGTGCTATTTGTTTTACAATAAGTGCCTTCTTTTTTCCAAAAGGAAATGGGGCAGTAATACTTATTATGGGCCCAAGCTTTTTATCAATAATTTGGTGGATATTTGGAGGAAGTTTTATTTTCAAACGTAAAACAAAAGAATTTGAGCATACCTTAGAAGAATCAGGATTTAATCGAAATCATACTTTTTATGGAAGAGGCAAAGTCGTGATGATTGATGTAGAACAAGGTAAAATTGGTTTAATATTCTATTGGAATCCATTTAAGACATATGAATTCTCCGCATCGAAAGTAGAAAAGGCATGGGTAGACGATGGTAAAAGTGGTTCAGGGTTCTTAGAAGGAAGTAGTCGTGTAAGTTTTTTAATGCTTGTAGATGGAATAAAAATAAGAGTAGATACTTTTACTTCTAATCAACGTTTTCGTATGAACGATAATTATATTTTAACAGGTATTTCCAAAGCGGACATGATGGTTCAAACAATTGAAAAAGCACGAAAAAAGGCGAAATAAGAATGTTTAAAAAATTTCGAGCAACATTTCACGATGACTGGTGTCCCGACTGTTATGAAAAAATGGAAGTTTTAAAAAAACAACTTTATAGCTTACCCTTAATGGTGGGTCATTATGAATCACATAGTGATGCGTCCTACTATATTAAAAATTTAACAAAAATTAACAAAAAAGCAGAGATTCCACCAGGATTTTATGCTTGTGGAGCCTACCTCTATCGTTGTCCCAACTGTGGCAATCAAATGGTAAAACTATCTATTTTTCTTCCTGTAAGAGACCAAGAAAAATATGAAGAAACGTTCTTTATTAAAAGCAAGGAAATGATTAATTATATATTAGAAAATTAGAAAGGAAATTAAAATCATGAAATTAAAAAAAATAGGACATTATTTATGTCTTGGAATAATTATACTAGGAGTGATGGTAGGTTGTGGTAATAAACCAACTGAATTACAAGAAAAAAAGGAGGAAGAAGTAAAAGGAAATTGTACTGTAGAAGAATGTATTAATCAAATTGAACCAAAAATGAAAGTGGAAGAAGTCAATCAAATTATTGGCTTTGAAGGAGAGAAAAAAGCAGATTCGGATTCTTATATTTGGCAATTAACAACAAAAACAAAAATTGAAGTAGAATATAAGGATAATTTAGGATCAATCAAGGCAACTTATGACAAAGATAAAATAAATAGTAATGAACTTAAAATGTCAATAGGTTATGAAATAGTAAATGATATTAAGAAAAAAACGTATACTTATGAAGAAATGGTTGAGAAATTTGAAGGAGTTGAGGGCCACTTAGAATCTAAATCTTCTACCTCTAAAATGTATATTTGGGTTAAAGATGGTCAAACTTTTAGAGCTACTTTTTCTGATAGTTTAAAAGGCAAATGTAGCATTGTATCCATTCGTTAAATTCAATAATAAAGTAATAAAATAAGTTAAGTGGTTAGAAACACTTACAATGCTTTTTAAATACGCTATACCATTATTTTGGATAGCGTTTTTTGTTAGCCAACAAATAAAAAAATAATAAAGCCAATATCATATAATAATGAAAAAATTTTTAAAATAGTAGTACAATAAGTATAAACCTTTCGTTTATAAGAATACTAAATTTAGGTGAGAATATGAGAGCTTTAATAACGGGTGCGAGCAGCGGCATTGGAAGGGATATGGCCTATTATCTTGCAAGTCTTGGCTATGATTTATATTTGGTAGCAAGAAGAAAAGAAAAACTAGAAGAAATAAAAAACAAAGTACACACAAAAGTAAACATTATTATTCTAGATTTAACCAAAGAAAATAATGTTTTTAAGCTTTATCAAAAATTACAAAATGAAAACATAGATGTTCTAATAAATAACGCTGGTTTTGGATTATTTGGAAAATTTTATAAAACGGATTTAAAACGAGAACTAGAAATGATTGATTTAAACATAAAAACATATCATATTTTAACAAAACTCTTTCTTGTTGATTTTGTAAAAAGAAATAGTGGCTATATATTAAATGTCTGTTCAAGCGCGGGATTTTTAATTGGACCCAACTTAAGTACCTATTATGCCACCAAAAACTATATCACCAAATTAACACTAGCCATAGATGAAGAATTAAAAAGTATGAAAAGTAAAGTTCATATCAGTGCATTATGTCCGGGACCTGTTGCCACCGAATTTAATAAAGTTGCTCATGGAACATTTAAAATAAAAGAAATGCCCAGTAACGAAGTTGCAAAATATGGTATAGATAAAATGTTTCAGAATAAATTAGTTATTGTACCAGGATGGAGTGTAAAGTTAGGGCTCTTTCTAAATCGCTTTATTCCTTTAAAACTTTCCATGTACTTAACATCTAAAATTCAAAAAAGGATTTAATTTATGTAAATTTACAAAAACAAAATAAAGCTTCAATGATAAGATAATGGTACAAAAATAAAAAAGTAATGAAACATATAGAAAATATTACTGGTAAATAATCATTTAAGGGGGTAAAAAAATTTAATATTTTTATCTTGGTAATCGAACAAATATATGCTATACTATTTTTGCTAACAGAAATACCTTGACTTTAGAATGGACGAAAGAAGGAGTAGTATGAAAAATGATAAAATTATAATACGAGGGGCAAGAGAAAATAATTTAAAGAACATTGATTTAGAATTACCTAAAAATCAATTAATCGTTATGACAGGGGTTTCAGGCTCTGGAAAAAGTAGTTTGGCATTTGATACCATATATGCTGAAGGCCAAAGAAGATTTGTAGAAAGCCTATCGTCTTATGCCCGTCAATTTTTAGGTGGAAGTGAAAAACCGGATGTTGATTCCATCGATGGTTTAAGCCCTAGTATTGCAATCGATCAAAAAACAACCAACAACAACCCTCGAAGTACTGTAGGAACCGTAACTGAAATTTACGATTACTTAAAATTGTTGTATGCTAGAATAGGAATCCCTTATTGTCCAACTCACCATGAACCAATTGTTCATCAGAGTATAGAAGAAATGACCAATAAAGTGATGAACATGGAGGTTGGAACAAAAATAGAAATCTTAGCCCCAGTGGTTCGTAATGAAAAAGGAACGCATCAAGGTATATTAGATGATTTAAGAAAAGATGGGTTTACACGTGTACGCATTAATGGTGAAATGCGTTCATTAGACGAAGAAATTTCCTTAGAAAAAAACGTCAAAGACGAAATTGAAGTAATTGTCGACCGTATTGTTGTAAAGGAAGAAGAAAGAACCCGTATTTTTGAAGCCATTGAAAATTCAACAAAATTAGCAGATGGTATGGTACTTATTCATGTTATAGATGGGGAAGAAATGTTATGGAGTGAAAAATTCGCTTGTATAAAATGTAATTATTCTCTACCAGATTTAGAACCGAATATGTTTTCCTTTAATGCCCCATTTGGAGCATGTCCTGAATGTAAAGGATTAGGATTTAAAACCGCTATATCGATTGATTTATTAGTCCCTGATAATACAAAATCAATTAACGAAGGGGCCATTGCAACCATGAGTGATGACCAAAACATCTTTTATCAAGACGTTAAAACCGCATGTGATTATTACCACATTGATATGAATAAGCCCTTTAAAAAACTAACCAAAAAAGAACGTGATATTGTTTTATATGGGAGTCCTGATGAATTAAACTTTGAATACACCGCAAAAAACGGAAACAAGAGATTTACGACAGGATACTATGAAGGCATTATTAAAAATCTAGAAAGAAGATACATTGAAACCTCTTCCAATTGGATTCGTGAATGGTTAGATGGCTATATGATGGAAATGGAATGCCCTCTATGCCATGGTGCACGATTAAAAGAAAACGTTTTAAATGTATTGGTGAACAAGAAAAATATTTACGAAATGACACAAATGAGCATTGGTCATTTATTAGAATTTATTGAAAACTTAAAATTAAATAAAGAAGAAAAAGAAATCAGTCGTCTTATTATAAAAGAAATTATCAATCGTTTACAATTTCTAAAAAATGTAGGGCTAGACTATATTACCCTTGATCGTATGGCTGGAACCCTTTCTGGTGGAGAACTTCAAAGAATTCGTTTAGCAACACAAATAGGTAGTAAGCTAAGTGGGGTTTTATACGTTTTAGATGAACCAAGCATTGGTTTACATCAAAGAGATAATGACAAATTAATTCAATCCTTAAAAGAAATGGTGAGTTTAGGAAACACTTTAATAGTCGTTGAACACGATACCGATACCATGCTCGCTTCTGATTTTCTAGTTGATATAGGCCCAGGAGCGGGAAGAAATGGTGGAGAAGTGGTCGCTTTTGGAACGCCAAAAGAAGTCATGCAAAATGAAAAATCGTTAACAGGAAGATACTTATCAGGTAAAGAAAAAATTGAAGTGCCAAAAAGTAGAAGAAAAGGCAATGGAAAATACTTAGAAATTTTTGGTGCAGAAGAACACAATTTAAAAAATGTAGACGTTAAAATACCTCTAGGTAAATTTGTTTGTGTCACAGGGGTTTCAGGCTCTGGAAAAAGTAGCTTAGTGAATGAAATCGTTCATAAAGCTGTCTTTAAAAATATTTATCCTAAATCAAAAACCATACCTGGAAAATATAAAAAAATAAAAGGATTAACCAATATTGATAAAGTGGTAGCTATTTCTCAAGATCCAATAGGTAGAACACCAAGAAGTAATCCCGCAACGTATGTTGGTGTTTTTGATGACATCAGAAATCTTTTTGCGGAAATGAAAGAATCTAAAATGCGTGGTTTTGACAAATCAAGATTTTCCTTTAACGTAAAAGGAGGACGATGTGAAGCTTGTTATGGAGATGGCGTCAAAAAAATAGAAATGCATTTCCTACCAGATGTTTATGTTCCATGCGATGTCTGTAAAGGAACACGTTACAATAAAGATACTTTAAACATCAAATTTAAAGGCAAAAATATTGCTGAAATTTTAAAATTACGTGTGGAAGAAGCTTTAGAAGTATTCGAAAATGTACCTAAAATTAAAAGTAAATTAGACATTATGATGGATGTAGGCCTTTCCTATGTTGAATTAGGAGCTGGAGCACCTACGTTATCTGGAGGGGAGGCTGGTCGAGTAAAATTAGCCAAAGAACTTCAAAAAAAGCCAACAGAAAAAAGTCTATTTATCTTAGATGAACCTACAACAGGTTTACATTCCGAAGACATAAAAAAATTACTATCAATTTTAAATCGAATTGTTGATAATGGAGACACAGTTTTAGTTATTGAACATAATTTAGATGTCATAAAAGTTGCGGATTATATCATTGATTTAGGGCCAGAAGGTGGCGATGGTGGAGGAGAAATCATAGGTAAAGGCACACCTGAAGAAATTGTAAAAATAAAAGAGTCTTACACAGGCAAGTATTTAAAAAAATATTTAGATTGACTTTAAACCCTTAAAAGATTTTGCTATAATAAATAAAGAAAGTAGATGATTTTATGGATCCAATTATGTTTAATGTTTTTGGGCTCGAAATAAGATGGTATTCCTTTTTATTATTATTAGTCATTGGAGGAGGAATATTTCTTTTAATTCATGAAGGAAAAAAATACAAATACTCCAAAGACTTTTTATTTAACTTAGCGTTTTGGGTAATAGTCGTTGGTTTTATCTGTGCAAGACTTTATTATGTCATCTTTAATTATAAACATTACTTAAATGACCCACTAAGCATTTTTAAAGTTTGGGAAGGTGGCTTAGCTATTCATGGTGGTCTTTTAGGTGGTTGCATAACTTTAGTTCTTTATTGCAAAAAATACAACGCTCGAACCCTTAAAATTACAGATATGATAACAATACCTTTAATGCTTGGCCAAGCAATAGGTAGATGGGGCAATTTTTTTAACAGTGAAGCGCATGGAAGTGCAACAACTTTAATAGAGCTTCAAAGTAAACACATCCCCGATTTTGTCATAGAAGGAATGAGAATAAATGGTGTTTATTACCATCCTACCTTTTTTTATGAGTCCTTATGGTGTTTACTAGGGGTAATCATCCTTTTAATTGTTAAACATTATAAATACTTAAAAGTTGGAGAACTTACATGTGTCTATCTCATGTGGTATAGTGTTGGAAGATTCTTTATCGAAGCACTTAGAACGGATTCCTTAATGCTCGGTGGATTTAAAGTTGCTCAATTAGTATCAGTAGGCTTATTTATTATTGGCTTATTAGCATTAATGATTTTAACTCGTAAAAGTAAATTTGAAGACTTATACACCGAATCGAACGGAAACGATATACTATTTTAGTAGGTGATAAAATGTATGATGTCATAATTATTGGTATGGGTATTTCTGGTATCTCCGCCGCCATCTATGCCAAAAATAGTAATTTAAACGTTTTAATAATAGAAGAAAACGCACCAGGAGGATTACTAAACAGAATTAATGAAATCAATAATTATCCTGGATTCAAAAAAATAACAGGACCAGATTTATCCTATAATTTATTTGAAAGCATCCAAGAGTTAAACATTCCTTATAAAATCGATAAAGTTATACAAATTACTTTAGAAAAGGAAATAAAAATCATAAAAACCGAAAAAGAAGAATATAGAACTAAAAATATTATTATTGCTACGGGAAGGAAAAATCGTCTCTTAAATTTAGAGAATGAATTAAAACTATTAGGACATGGAATTAGCACCTGTGCTCTTTGTGATGGGAATCTTTATAAAGATAAGATCATTGCTGTCGTTGGTGGAGGAAATACCGCTTTAGAAGAAACCCTTTATTTATCAAACTTAGCAAGTAAAATTTATTTAATTCATCGCCGAGATACTTTTAGAGCAGAACCCGCACTGATTGATAAAATAAATAAAAAATCAAACATTGAAATTTTATATAAGTCTCAAGTGACAAAACTTATTGAAGAAAATAAAAATTTAAGTAAAATAGAAATCAATAATGAAAAAGAAATTGCTATAAGTGCCCTATTTATATTTATTGGATTTATTCCAAATAATGAATTTTTAAGTAATTTAGACATCTTAAATGAAGAAGGATACATTGAAGTAAATAAGAATTATGAAACGAAAATAAATGGGATTTATGCTGTAGGAGATTGTATAAAAAAAGAATATTACCAATTAGCAACAGCCGCTAATGATGGAGTAGTAGCAAGTATAAATATTATAAAAAATAGTAAAAATTAAAAATATTATTTAGGGAATAATCCAGTTACCAAGTTTTAAAACGTCTTCGGTAATGAGATTAGCATATTTGTTTTCATCTTTTAAACCTTATTAAAGAGTTTATCTTCTTGAATAACAAAAAGTTTTAAATCTTTTTCTAAGCTTTTATTATCAAACCATGACTTTTTGCCGTAAAAAATAAAGGGTATTGCGAAATTTCTTAAATATGATATAATACATTAGAAAAAAGAAATGATTATGCCTAGGAATTAGGTATGGCGAAAGGAGCGAATTATGAAAGCGAATATTCATCCAGAAATGAAAGAAACCACCATTAAATGTGCTTGTGGAGCTTCATTTACAACTAAATCTACAAAAGAGAATATTGAAGTAGAAATATGTAGCGAATGTCATCCTTTTTATACAGGAAAACAAGGGAATGCTAAAAAAACTGGAAATATTGAAAAATTTAATCGTAAATATGGTTTAAATAATAACAAAGCTGCATAATGCAGCTTTTTGTCGTAGTGATGAGAAAATGATGGGAATAAAACATGAAAAACATAAAAGACACAATCAATCGAATTAAAGAAATACATTTAAGTTCTAATAAATCTTACTTTAAAATAATTAAAGATATTTTAACATGTAAAAGAAAATATTTAGTCTCCATAAGAGATTATCATTTATTTCAATTTTATAAAAAAACAAAATTTGAAAGAAAGACTTATATGACTGAGGGGATAAATAAAGAATACATAAGAAAATATAACAATTATAAACATAAAGTCAATTTAAAGAATCGTATTGAATTTAATAAATTATTTAATAAAGAATTAAATAGAGAATGGTTAGAATTACGAAAAACCGACTTTAATACATTTAAAGAATTTTGTCATAAACATACTACTATTATTGTAAGACAAAGCAATAAGCAAAAAACAATCAATACATCGAATCAAGTTTTAAGAAAACTTTATGATAAATTAATGGATTATAGTTCCGCAGTCATTGAAAACGACTTGAAAATTTGTAAAACATTAGAGCGATTACAACCAAATTCCATAAATGTAGTAAAAATAGTAACATTCTTGGGAAAGACTTCTATGGCTGTTTTAGAAATAGGAAATAAAAATAAACAAATAAATTTTTTTAAAGACAGCTTAATTGCTGAGATAAATGTAAATAGTGGAAAAATTGACTACCCAGCTGTAGACTCTAAATTAAACACTTACACAAAACACCCTATTACCAATAAGCAAATCAAAGGGATAAAAATTCCAAAATGGGAAATAGCTAAAACTTTGTGTGAGACAGCGAGTTTAGAAATTCCATTTTTAGGCTACATAGAATGGTCTGTGTGCGTATTAGAAGATAAATGTTCACTGATTGGAGTAAATGCCATACCGAGTTACTATCTATACCAACTCTCAACTCATAGCGACAAAAAAGTTGGTATATTACCAATACTAAAAGAAATTGAAAGGAAAATTGAAGAATGAAAATAGCCATTGCAAGTGATCACAGGGGTGTAGAATATAAGAAAGAAGTCATTGAATTTTTAAAAAATAAAAACTATGAAATCATAGATTGTAGTCCCGAAAATACTCCTACTGACGATTACCCAGACTTTGCTTTTAAAGTGTGTCATAAAGTTGTTGAAAAAGAAGCTGAAATAGGTATATTAGTATGTAGAACCGGAATAGGCATGTCAATCGCCGCTAATAAAGTGAAAGGCATCCGTTGTGCAAAAATAAACTCTGTAGAAGACGCTACCCTTTGTCGTAACGATAATGGAGCGAACGTGATGACGTTTAATTATACCGACGGTATGGAAAACATAAAAAAATACATTGAAGCTTTTTTAAAAGCTGAAGTATTAAACGATGATCGTCACAAAAGAAGAGTAAATAAAATCATAAAATACGAACAAGGCGAATATAATGAACTATAAGCTAATGATTTATGCTTTTAATATCCTTTTATGTATTTTTGCAACCAGTGCTATTAATTTTGAAAAAATCATACGTAAAAATAAAGGATTAGAAACACAACTCTTAGCCATGATTGTAAGTTTAGTCTTAGCTTATCTCTTAACGAATTTTATCTTAGATTTTATAGAGTGGAGCAAAGTAATATAAGGAGAACTATGAAAAATAAAATACTATTAGGAGTAGTAATTATTTTAAGTTTAATAAATATTGTAGTGATTTGTACTAAAAAAACAGATCACTCTTTTTTTAAAGAAGAGGAAGAAAAAAAAATAACCGTCAAAACAACAGACAATCAATTAGAAAAACTAAATCTAGAAGAATACCTAATTGGCGTTCTTGCCGCTGAAATTCCCGCATCTTTCCATGAAGAAGCCTTAAAAGCTCAAGCCGTTGCCTCACGTACCTATGCGCTTTATAAAATAAAAACAAATAAAAACGAGAATTATGATATCTTAGCGGATATCTCAAACCAAGCATACATCACCAAAGATGAAATGAAAGAAAAATGGCAAGAAGGATATGACCGTTATTTAGAAAAAATAACCAAAGCGGTTCATGAAACGAAAGATGAAGCGATGTTTTATCAGGACGAAATCATTGAATCATTTTATTTCTCTATGAGTAATGGATATACGGAAGACGCTTCTTTTGTCTTTAGTGAATCACTTCCTTACATTGAATCTGTGTCCTCAAAATGGGATAACGAATCTTTAAATAATTTTACAGTGACCACTACTTTTACCAAAGAAGATTTTTGTACAAAATTAGGCATCACCAATTGTCAAAATCTAATTATTAATAACACGACTTACACAAATACTCATCGCATAAAAACCATGACCATTAACAATCAAGAATTTAAAGGGACAGAAATTCGAAAAAAACTAAACTTAAGAAGCACCGACTTCACAATAGATTTAAAAGATACAATAACCGTTACAACGAAAGGCTATGGACATGGTGTGGGCATGAGTCAATATGGAGCCAATGGCATGGCAAAAGAAGGCTACAATTATAAAGAAATTTTAAACCATTACTATAAAGACATTTCAATAAAAAAAATAGTATAAAACTTTTTCTTTTTGGAGAAACTACCTACTAGGAAGGTGAAGAAAGTGACGAAAAGAAAATTAAAAAGTTTTGTCAAACCAACACTATTTATAATTTGTATTACTACAATATTATTATCAAGTCTAAGCATTATAAAAAATTTAAAACCAACCAACGAAGTCGAAGACAGTTATGTAGTGAACCCAATTATAGATAATGTTACCCCCGTTGTCGATACAGTAGAAGAAAAAGTAAGCATCATAAAACCCTATACAAACGAATCGGTTAAATTAGCAAAATCTTTCTATGATAAAGATGCTTCTGTAGAAGAACAACAACAATCATTAATTTATTATGAAAATACGTATTTGCCAAACAGTGGTGTCGTATACTCCAATGCTGAAGAGTTTGATTGTGTCGCTGTTTTAGACGGAACAGTTATTGACATCAAACAAGATGAAATCCTAAATACCGTTGTATACGTTTCTCATAATAATAACTTAACAACCATCTATTATGGTTTAAAAGATGTTAATCTTAAAGTGAATGACGCAATTAATCAAAAAGATGTGATTGGAAAAAGTACAACAAACAAATTCTGTTCAGAATCAAATTCCATTCTTTTTGAAGTCAATTATAATGGATCGGTATTAAATCCTGAAAAATTTTACACAATGAATTTAGATGAATTAAATTAAGAATAGACGCCCCTTCAATAAAATATGTTTTATAAAGGGGTTGTTTAAATAAATGGATCAATTTATAAAAAACAGAGTAACAAAAGAGGCAGCTTACATAATTCAAACAGGTGTAACAATTAGAGAAGTGGCCAAACGGTTTAATATTAGTAAAAGTACCGTTCATAAAGATTTACAAGAAAGATTAAAAATAATTTCTCCAAAAAACTATAGATTAGTAAGAGAAATTATTAAAAAAAACGTATCCATCCGCCATATCAAAGGAGGAGAAACAACAAAACAAAAATATACTAAAAAAGTGAGATGATTTTATGTCCAAATCCCATTTTGCAATAGCAATAAATGATGATGAATTTTTATTGTTAGATCTAAAAAAAAATAAAATCTATAATAAAAGATTTAAAAGTTTAAAAAAAGATCAACTAATTAACAGTCCATTATTTTCTAAAGAATTAGATCATTTTTTTCGTGAATTTCATATTCACCTCTCTTTATTTGGTCATAAACTAACGTTTATAAAACCGATTGCTTTAAATCCCGTAATATTAGAAAAATACCTGGATATCTTTAACGATTATTTTCGAAAAATTGAAGTAATAAACATTGAAAACGTTTTAAAAATCGATAAAAATAAAAGTTACTTAAACATAAATCATCATTATTTAGATTATTACTATTTTAAAAAGAATAAGCTTGATACCTTGAGAGTAAACAAAATTCTATTTAATAACAACACTCTAAAGACCATTAGTCACTTATTCACAACAATTTATAAATCAAAACGAATGATTATATTTGGTAATGATGAAAACATTCCCGCTATTGTTGAAGAATTAAATCATCATGACAACATTATTGCTACTTTTCCCGAATTTCATCAAAAATTTATTTTAGAAGAATACAAAAAAAAATAAACTTTTTGTATTTTTTTTAGCAATTTTATGATATAATTGCAAATAGCGAACTAAGAAAAGGGTGATTTATATGTTTAAGATTATTGTGGTAGAAGATGATAGAAATACTCAATTTACAATTAAAAAGATATTAAGAGAAATGGATATATTTAAAGATTCTAATATTAGAATTTGTTATTTTACAAAATTTACGAATGAACTTAAAGAAATCATTATGGACACATCCGAAAGAAAAATCTATATTATGGATATTGAATTAGAAACAAGAGTAAGTGGAATTGATATAGCTAAATTTATTCGAAAAACAGATTGGGAAAGTGAAATCATATTTACGACGCATCATGACAAAATGTTTGAAACAGCTTATAGAAATGTTTATGAAGTTTTTGACTTTATTGAAAAATTTCATGACTTTGATAAAAAGCTAAAGAAAGATATTAAACTTATTATTAACCGTAATTATGATAAACGTATGTTTAAATATGACAGTCGAGACTTAAGCCTTCGTATTTTTTATCGCTCCATTACTCATATTTATAGAGATAAAGAAGCTAGAAAAATTATTATTAACACGGATAAAACCAGTTATGCACTTTACCTAAGTATTACTGATTGTATGAAATACTTAGATAGCCGTTTTAAAATTGTTCATCGTGCTTGCATTGCCAATACTGAACGAGTTCAATCCTACGATTGGAAAAACAGTGCTTTTGAATTAGATACTGGAAAAAGAGTAAACATGCTATCTAAAAAATTCAAAAAGGAGTTAGAAAGCTATGATGAATGCAATAATTAACTCTCTTAGTTTTGTATTAATAATCTTTATAAGCTTGATTTTTTATAATCTATGTTATGCGAAATTGAACAATCATAAAATAAATATAAATTTGAAAAACATACTAATTATGTTAGTGGCTGTAATACTCATAATGTTAAATAACAATTTTAATATTATTGTAATTAAACTATTTTTAAACATCATTATATTTAGTTGTGAATTAAAACTTGTTTTTAATGACCAATATAAAAAAATAATTATAAACTATGTTTTGCTTTATGCTTTAATTATACTTATAGAAATATTATTAACGAATATTTTACTACTAGGTGGTATTCTTAAAAATAATGAAACAGCTAATTCACTAAATTTAATAAATGTACTTTTAAATTTTTCAGTTTGCGTAATTCAATATTTATTAATTTTGATACCCTTTATAAATAAATTTTTTCATAATATTATTAATTATTTCCTAAAGAATAATGCCATAAAAAATACTATTATTTTGCTATTTTTAAGTATTGCACTAATATCAACATTTAATGTACAAAATTTTGGAAATAAAGATTCGATAACACTTTTAGTTTTAATATTTATTATTTTTATATACTTATTTACAGATATAATTCGGTTAAGATATCACGAGGAAATTTTAACAAATTCTAATCATAAATTAATAGAATACAATAGTAAATATGCAAAATTTTTAGATGAATATAAAATTTATAAACATAATATAAATCATAAACTTTCTGGTATGAAAGCTTTTGGGAATAAAAAGATAAATGCTTTAATTGAAGATTTATTAAACAAAGAAACAACTTTTAGTGTAAGAAATAATAATATTTATAATGTTCCCAATGGAATTAAAGGTATAGTTGCTGAAAAATTATATAATAAAGACTACGATATTATGATTCACAATAAAATTAAAACAGACTATTTTAGTAAACTGTCACCTCAAGCGTTTAATAGTATTTCTGAATGCTTAGGAATAGCTTTAGATAATGCAATTGAAGCTTGTGAGGAGACAGAAAATCCAGTAATTACTATGGATATTTATGAAAATAAAGATAACGTTTGCATCAAAATTGGTAATACTTTTAAAAATTGCATTGATATTGATAGAATTGGAAATAAGTATTATTCAACTAAAAATCGTGGAAGTGGTTTAGGATTATTTTCTATTAAGAAAAATAAATTAGTAAAAGAGAAAATTACTATAATTAATGATATTTATTATATAGATTTACAAATAAAAAAAGCACGTTAATAGTAAACGACGTGCTTTAATTAATTAAAGCATTTCTTTAGGACATTCTTCTTCAGCCCAAGTTCCAAATAAAGTAAAAGTTGAAACGCCATTGTTAACAATTCCAGCTAAAAATGATAAAACATTTGCAAATACATTAGCCATAATCACACTCCTCCTCTCCTTGTTTAAATCATCTATTCAATTAATTTAAACCAATATTAACTATAATAATTTTTATAATTATTATAAGGAACTTTAAATATTTTATAAGTTAAAGGATTAATACAAACACTTGTTAACATAAATATGAAACAGACAATTTTATAAAAATCATTAGTGTTTATAAAAAAACTTAATAACATATAAATGATTCCAATTCCAAGAGAAATAATTTTATTGACTCTTCTTTTTCTTTTGTTAATAAGAGGTCTCTTTGGCGTATCACTTGGAGAAAAGAATAAAATGGAAAGAAAAACTGTTAAATAGCAAATAGTAATGAACTCTTTCGTCATATTTATTCTTTGTATTAAAAATGGAAAAATACTGTAAATCCCAATAGTTGTAATCCAACAATAGGCATTTTTTGAAGCGTGTATTCCAAAAGTGAACCCTCTTAATATAGAAAATAAAAGCAAAGAAATGAAAGTAATTTTAAAAGTATTTAGAAAAATAGAAATTATGAGAACTGCACCTGTTTTTGAAACAAGCGAGTACAAAGATTCTAAAACATATCGAAAAGTATTAACTTGATCGTTTTTACAAGCGTTATTCTTTATCAAATAGGTTAAAGAACGATTGACGAATACTTCTTTCATAAATCACCTTCACCAAAATCATAACATTTATTTATTTTTTTAAAATGCTGTTTTTTTTAATTGTAATTTTAATTGCTTAAAAATATTTGATTTATTTTTAAAAATAAAATTGTGAAAAAACAGAACAATAAATACTTATTTTTAGACAATATCGGACAAAGAAATTGCTTATTTTTTTAGATGCAAAATTTGTCGAACGTATTTTGTTGTACGCAAGATTTTCTAGTGGTATTGTTAAGTTGTGAGGAAGAAGGAGAGGTGTTAAAAATGCGTGGAAAAGTCAAATGGTTTAATAACGATAAAGGTTATGGATTCATTGAATGCAGCGATTTAGAAGATATCTTTGTTCATTATTCTGCTATTTCTAAAGAAGGTTTCAAAACTTTAAAAGAAGGAGATATAGTAGACTTTAAATTGATTGAAACGTCTAAAGGTCTTCAAGCTGTGGATGTTACTACTGCTACTTTAACTACTGTATAGTAGTTTTTTTCTTGTTTAAATAGAATAAATTGATTATAATTGAATTACAAATAAGGTAAAGAACTTTGTTTGGTTATGAAATAAATTTAATAAGGAAGGAAAAAAGAAAATGAAAAAGATTAAATTTAAGAATGGGGTTATTAGAAACTAATAACCAACTAGAAAGGTTTACCAGAAACAAAAAGAATAAAAAAATCATTTATTCTATAGTAGGAATACTACTAATAATAGGAAGTATCACGTTATATAAAACGTTTGCTTTCTATGAAGAAAAGTTTTAATGTATTAAAAGGAAAAATTCCTGAATTTGGTTATGATATTAAAATGCTTTCTGTCGTCATTGATGATAAAAAAAGCGAAAGTATTCCAGAAAGAGGGTTATATAAAACAAATTTGCATTGTACGAATGGAACGTTTGGGGAATGGGATTATAACAATTGGAACTTAGTATTAAACAATGTCAGCAGTGAATCAAAATGCAACGTCGAGTTTACAAGTGGATTAAGTGAAGAAGAATACAATAAATACATTGAAGCAGGAAAAGCGTTACATCGAAATACGTATCGAGGAAAAGATATAACTCGTTATTATACAGATGGAAGTTTATATACAAGAATCAGTAATGGAAGTTTTGAAGACATATATGTCGGTGATTATATAAAAACGATTCATACTGATGGAAAAGAATACATTTGGTTAATAGCCGATATTGATAATTATTTATATAGTGGAGATACGCCACTTACCAAACATCATGCAACAATAATACCCGCAACGACTTTAGGCAACGCTTCAATGAATGATACCCATAGTACCCTCACTATTAATATCGAAGGTTATCAAGCCTACATGGGAAGTAAAATGGTGTCAGAAATATTATTAAAGCAATTAATAATTATTAAAAATATTTTTGGAGATAGTCATGTTTTAAAATACAGAAATATATTAACAACAAAAATGAGTACTGAAAGTATAAGTTCAGGAATGGGAACAAGCGGTAGTGGAGCTTCTAGTGAATGGGCATGGTTTGAACGAGAAATTGATTTGATGAGTGAAATGAATGTTTATGGAGCACCAGTTGCTTCTTCAAATATGCGTGATACAGGAATAGACAATAGACAATATGCAATTTTTCAACTTAAACCCGAATATATTAACAGTTATATTAACCCAGAAACCAATGCAACTGTAAGGTTTAATTATTGGCTTAAGAACGTAACATATAAGCCTTCTTTTGCTATTGTCAGTAGTACTGGTGGATCTTTTAGCAATGGAGCTGCCGATTCATATGGCATTCGTCCAAGATTTCTATTAGGTTAAAAAATAATTTAATGTTATTCAATAAGAAAGATAATAAATTAATTTTACAAAATAAGTAGGTTCCATGTTATAATAAAATTCAAAGGAAGGTGTATTGATGAATATAACTATTAGGGGAGACAAAGTCTCTATTACAGACGCTATAAGAGAACAAGTGACTTCAAAATTAAGTAAACTGGATAAATATTTTGATTCTCCAGAAACGATTAATATTGTCGTGAACATTAAAGTAAACAATTTATCTCAAAAAATCGAGGTAACGATTCCTACCAAACAATTTACCATTCGGGCTGAAGAAAGAAGCGAAGATTTATACACAAGTTTAGATTTAGTCATTGATAAACTAGAAAGACAAATAAGAAAAAATAAAACTAGAATTAAAAATAAATATAAAAGCCAAGAAGCAATAGATTTGAATTTTGATTACGAAATAGACAAGGAAGAAAAAAATGAGTCAAAAATAGTAAAAATCAAAAATATTAATTCTAAACCGATGGACGAAGAAGAAGCAATTTTGCAATACGAATTATTAGGGCATGACTTTTTTGTCTTTAAAAATAGTAATGAAGAGTGTACGTCAATTTTATATAAAAGAAAAGATGGAAATTATGGCATAATTCATGTCAAATAGATAGAAAGTAAATTTTCTATCTTTTTATTTATTTGGAAATTTGTTATACTAAACGTAGACTAAAAATCTATAAAGAATAAAAGGAGCGATAAAAGATGTTAGGAAAAATATTAAAAATTGAAGATAGAATCATTAAAGTAGAAAATCTGAAAAAAATATCCTTAATTGATATTATAGGCTTTTATGTTGTTTTTGAAAGTAAAAAGCAACTTGTTGGAGAAATAGAATTTGTTAACGAATTAGAATTTCATATTCGCTTAATAGGTGAAATAAGAAATAAATCTTTTATACCAGGTACTGAAAATTATCCATCTATTGATTCAAAATGCCGTGTGGTTTACAAAGAAGAATTAGAATATATTATTGGAAGTCAAGATATTTTTGTTCCTGAAAATCTACTTCTTGGAAAATCAACGATTTACGATGGATTTAATATTTCTGTAAAAGTAAACGATTTATTTTCAAGTCATTTGGCAATTGTAGGGAATACTGGAGCTGGTAAATCTTGTTGTGTTGCTCGTTTAATTCAAAATTTATTTGCGGAAAATAAGCCTAACCCCAAAAATTCTCAAATCATTATGTTTGATGCTTATGGTGAATACATCTCAGCATTAACTAAAATTAATGAACATCAAAATATTAATGTAAAAATATTATCTCAAAATCTTTATGAAGCGGGAAATGTTGAAAGAATTACAATTCCACCTTATTTATTAGACGCGGATGATTTAGCAATTCTTTTAAATGTTGACGATTCTACTTTAGTTCCCGTTTTAGAAAAAACTTTAACTTATGTATATATATTTAAATCTCAAGAAAATATATGTACCGAATATAAGAATGATATAATTGCAAATACCTTATACGATATATTGTCGTCTGGACGAAGTGCACAACAGATACGAGACCAAGCTTTAGCCTTTTTGGCAAAATACAATACGAGCGAATTGAATTTAGACACAATCGTTACACAACCAGGCTATAATCGGACAATTAAACAATGCTTAAACATTGATAATCAAGGAAAACTACAAGCTTTAGAAATTTTAATGGAACATTTAAAACAATATTCTGAATTAAGTATTGATCAAATTGAAACCAAAACAACTGTTTACACTTTAGATGATATTTATTATGCTTTGGAATTTGCGATTGTGAGTGAGGGTGCCGTTTTAAGTGATGCTATCTTTGAAAAAATGAATCGATTAAAAACAAGTTTGCATAGTATAATTAACAGTGATTTAAAAGCCATTTTTGATTATAAGGGTAATTTTGATCGAAATGGTTACGTCAAAAATTTATTCTTAACACCTACTAACGAATTTGTTCAGTTTATTGATGTAGATTTTAATGGTATTGACGATCGCTTTGCTAAAATTATTATTAAAATTATGTCAAAAATATTTTATAAATTTTCTACAACTTTAAAAGAGAGAGGAAGTTTTCCAATAAATATCATGGTTGAAGAAGCTCACCGATACATTCAAAATGATAATGATATAAATATTATAGGGTATAATATTTTTGACCGGATTGCTAAAGAAGGTAGAAAGTACGGTTTAATATTAGCATTAATTACTCAAAGATTAAGTGAATTATCTTCAAATACCTTAAGCCAATGTTCAAACTTTATTGTATTTAGAATGTTCTATCCTGATGACATTAATGTCATTACTTCTATTTCTTCAAATATTTCTTTAAATCATGTTGAAAAGGTAAAATCATTGCGCCTAGGAAGTGCTTTATTATTTGGCTCAGCATTTAAAATACCATTAATCACTCAGTTTGAAATACCAAATCCGATGCCAAAAAGTACTAGTGTAGATATTGTAAATTGTTGGTATGGCGAGCATTAAGACTATATTTTAATGGATAAAACTAAATAATCTATTGCAATATGAATTAATTTATGAGTATAATAGACTTAGATAAGATGATTATCATAGAAGGAGAGGATAATTTATGGCATTAGATATGGGTAGCGCTACATATGCTCGTAGTGTAACAGGGTTGAATGCATTAAAAAATGATTTACAAAATGATATACAAAAAATTGCTAATAATTTGAGACCAAGTGCAAGTTCTTTTAATAATTTAAAAAGTACGATTAAAGCTAATTGGGTAGGAGAAGATTGTGATGCATACCTTGCTCACTTAGAAAAAAAAATAAACAACATGAGCAACGATATAATTGCATATAAAAAAATAATTGATACAGCTTTAACAGGAGATATAAACGATTTTAAAAAATTCCAAAGCTCAAACGCTTCAAATATGAATAGTATTTAATTTAAAAGAAAGGAAGAAAACAATGGCTACATATAATTTAAGTGGTATTAATATAAACAATATTGCAAAAATGAAAACAGCGATAGCTAATTTTAAAAAAACATTAACCTACGCTACAAACATTAGCGCAAGTAATGCAGTAATACAAAGAGCGGTTAAAGGATCAAATGTGGAAACACAAATTAGAATGCTATCTAACAATATTAATGCAAAAGTAATCAATATGTTTAATGAATTGGATGCATTTAATGCTGCACTTGATAAAGTTTCTGCAGCCTACAAAAGGCAAGATACTTCTGCCACTGCGGTTGGAGATGCTGCAACTTCAATAAAGAGTTAAAAAATGGGAAAACCATTTTTTTTCTTCGTAAAATAAGAGTAAAAATAATTTAGATTACGATTGACAAAAATTAAAGATTAATAGATAATTAATGTTATGAGAGTATTGGTGAAATTTATGGCGAAGAAAAAAATGACATTAATGATATCTATAATGGGCGTTGCTCTTTTTGTCGCAGCAATAGCAGGAACAAGCTATGCTTTTTTTGCAGCAAATGTTGGAACAAAAGGAGACAATAATACAACAAATGTGACATCTGGAGATATTAAAGCTTTATTTTCTGACAATGAACAATTAAATGTTGAAAACATCATTCCAGGAGATATTGTAAGCAAAACTTTTTCATTAGAAAATACAGGAACAGTACCTATAACTTATAAAATTGTAATGAATAATGTTGAAAATACCTTCACAAGAAAATCAGATGTAACTTATGTTTTAAAAGAAAATGGAGTAATTATTAAAACTGGTACTTTTCCAAGCACAAATGGAGCGATAAGCGATACCATTACAATTTCTAAAGGAGTGACTAATACCTATACTTTGGAGGTGACTTATATAAATTCACCAACTGAAGACCAAGCGGAAGATATGGGCAAGACCATAAGTGGAAAAATATTTATTGAAGAAACAAAATAATTAATAAATTGGATATAGAAGTTTCTATATCTTATTTTTTGGAGGAATTTATGGAAATTATAAAAGAATTAGCTAGTATTTTAAATATAAAGGAACAACAAGTCGATGCCGTATTAAAATTATTAAGTGAAAATTGTACGATTCCTTTTATTGCCAGATACCGTAAAGAAGCAACAGGTGGGTTAGATGAAGAACAAATTAGTGTTATAGAAGAACAATATAAATACTTATGTAACTTAGAAAAAAGAAAAGAAGATGTTATTCGCTTAATAAAAGAAAAAGACTTATTAACTGATGAGTTAGAAAAAAGTATTTTGGCTTGTGAAAAACTTATTGAAGTCGAAGATTTATATCGTCCCTTCAAAGAAAAAAAGAAAACAAAGGCTACTGAAGCCATTAAAATGGGCTTAGAACCATTAGCTAAAAAAATAATGTCTTTCCCGATGACTGGAGATATTAATTCACTTGCTAGTGGTTACAATATGGAAGTCGATGTGGCTGTAACGAATGCTGGGTATATCATCAGTGAATGGATTAGTGATAATGCGTATTATCGTAAATGGACGAGAAATTTTATTTTTAATACGGGGTTGATTACTTCCAAAAAGAAAAAAAATAGTGAAGATGAAAAGAAAGTCTTTGAAATGTATTATGAATTTCAAGACCGTATTAAATATTTAAAACATTACCGTACACTAGCCTTAAATCGCGGTGAAAAAGAAGGAATACTTTCAGTTTCATTAGATTATGACAACGATAGAATATTTGAAAATTATGCCGAAAAAGTAATTAAAAATAAGGACTCGTTTGTTGTTCCTATTGTTGAAGAGGCAATAAAAGATGCCTTGAAAAGGCTTATTTTGCCAAGTATTGAACGAGAAATCAGAACGTTGTTAACCGATAAAGCAAGTGAAGAAGCTATCGTTACATTTAAAGATAACTTAGAAAAACTTTTAATGACGAAACCAATTAAAAATAAGACTGTCATTGGTTTTGATCCAGCCTTTCGTACGGGGTGTAAACTAGCCGTTTTAAATCCTTTTGGGGAAGTATTAGAAATTGCTACTATTTATCCACATGAGCCTCATAATAAAAAAGAAGAAGCAACGAAGATTTTAAGAGAGTTAATAACTAAATATAATGCCGATATTATTGCTATTGGAAATGGAACGGCATCTAGAGAAAGCGAGTTTTTTGTCTCAAAAGCCATTGAAGGATTAAACGTAAAATATAATATTGTCAGTGAAGCTGGAGCGAGTGTCTATTCCGCTAGTAAACTCGCCATATCAGAATTCCCTGATTTAACTGTTGAAAAAAGAAGTGCTATTTCTATTGGACGAAGAATACAAGATCCCTTATCAGAACTTGTTAAAATTGATCCAAAATCGATTGGAGTTGGAGAATATCAACACGACGTCAATCAATCAAATTTAAGTGATGCCCTAGATTTCACGGTCTCTAAAATTGTGAATGAAGTAGGCGTGAATATCAATACGGCTAGTCCAAGTATTTTAAAATACATCTCTGGACTGAATAAAAAATGCATTGATAACATTGGGAAATTTAAAAAAGAACATTGCTTTAAAAATAGAGAAGAAATAAAAAATATTACAGGTATTAGTGATAAAATTTATGAACAATGTATTGGCTTTTTAAGAATTAATGATGGCGATAATCCTTTAGATAAAACCAAAATCCACCCTGAAAGTTATGAATTAACCGAAAAAATATTAAAAAATTTAAATTTAGATATTAAAAACAAAGATGAAAACTTTGTAAGAACAATAGAAGGGGCAAGTGTAGAGGAGTTAAGCAAAGAATTAAATTCTGATACTTATACCATAGACGATATATTAAAAGAACTTATTACCCCTGGTTTAGACCCAAGAGATTTCTTAGAAGACGTATTACTGAAAAGCAATGTGCTAACCATTGATGACTTAACCATCGGCATGGAATTAACGGGGACTGTCAGAAATGTGGTTTCTTTTGGAGCATTTGTTGATATTGGACTTCATAATGATGGTTTAATTCATATCTCAAAACTATCCAAAGAATTTGTTAAAAACCCTTTAGATGTTATTCATGTAGGAGATATTATCACTTGTCATGTTGACGCGATTGATAAAGAAAAAGAAAAGGTCAATCTTTCATTAATCTAGTATGAGGAAGTAGGCTTTTGTGCTATAATAAGTAATAGGAAATCTATTACTTTTTTTACTGAAAGGAGAATAATTATGTGTGGAATTGTAGGTTTAATAAAACAGAGCGATAACAAAGAAAAAATTATCAAAAAAATGGCAGAAAGAATTAAACATCGTGGACCAGACGCAGAAGGGTTTTATATAGATGAAAATATTGCTTTAGGACACCGTAGATTAGCCATTATTGATATCAATTCTGGAGTTCAACCGATGTTTAATGAAGATAAAAAAATAGTGGTTGTTTTTAATGGAGAAATTTATAATTATATTGAATTAAAGGCCGAATTAAAAAAGAAGAAACATAAATTTACAACCAGTAGCGATACGGAAGTTTTAGTGCATGGCTATGAAGAATGGGGAAGCGATTTACCTAAAAAATTAAGAGGAATGTTTGCTTTTGCTATTTGGGACAAAGAGAATGAAAGTCTTTTTTGTGCCCGCGACCATTTTGGCATTAAACCTCTTTATTACTATAAAACGGACGAAGAATTTCTATTTGCTTCAGAAATAAAATCTTTTTTAGATTATCCTGATTTTAAAAAAGAATTAAATAAAAGTATTTTAGCCGCTTACTTATCTTTTAGTTTTACCCCTACAAGTGAGACTTTCTTTAAAAATGTGTATCGTTTAGATCCTGGAACAAGCATAACAATTCATAAGAACAAATTAAAAATGAACAAATACTTTAAATTAGAATTTAATGAGAATAAAAAAGAATTTAATGAGTCTGTAGAAGAAATTGCTTCTATTATGAAAGATTCAGTCAATCATCACTTGTTAAGTGATGTTGAAGTGGGTTCTTTTTTATCCAGTGGAATAGATTCTTCTTATTTAGTCGCTTTAGCGAAACCTGATAAAACCTATACGGTTGGTTATGATAATCCCAAATACAATGAAATCGAATACGCCAAAAATTTAACTGATTTATTAGGAATTTCCAATACTTCTAAGAAAATAACCAAAGAAGAATATTTGAATAGTATTCCAAAAATTATGTATCACATGGATGAACCTTCAAGTGATCCTGCTGCCATTGCCTTATACTTTGTTTCTCACTTAGCAAGTCAAGAGGTTAAAGTAGTCTTATCAGGAGAAGGGGCTGATGAATTTTTTGGAGGATATAACATTTATCGTAAAGATGTTGACATGAGTTTTTACAATAAAATACCTTTTTGTCTACGACATTTGATAGCCAAAATAGCCTCTTGTTTACCTGAAGTGAAAGGCATTAATTTTTTAATTCGACGAGGCATGACTTTAGAAGAAAACTACATTGGAGTCAATAAAGTTTTTGGTAAAAATGAAATAAAAAAAGTATTAAAAATAAAAAATCAAAAAAGTAATCAAGAAATTACGAAACCAGTATATGAAGAACAAAAAAATAAATCTGACATTGTAAAAATGCAGGCCATTGATATTAATTTTTGGCTGATCAAAGATATTTTACAAAAAGCCGATCGAATGACGATGGCAAACTCTTTAGAAGGACGAGTCCCTTTTATTGATACCGAAGTCTTTAAAGTTGCTTCTTCGCTTCCCATTGAATACAAAGTAACAAAAGAAAATACAAAAGTAGCTTTAAGAGAAGCAGCAAAAAAAGTAATTCCTAACGAATCCTATAAAAAAAAGAAACTTGGTTTTCCTGTTCCTTTGCGTGACTGGTTAAAAGAAGATGATTTCTATAATGAAGTAAAAAACACATTTGAGAGTGTTTATGCAGGGGATTTTTTCAATCAAAAAAGAATGATTAAATTATTAAATGACCATAAAAATAATAAAAAAGATAATTATAAAAAAGTTTGGACGCTTTATTGTTTCTTAAAATGGTATGAAGTTTTTTTTGTAGAAAATTAATCTTTTACATTTCTCTTTCATTTACTTTCTTGCTATTATGTTTTACGATTGTACCAGGTATACCTACAACCGTTACCCCATTAGGGATATTTTTTAAAACAACCGCATTGGCACCAATTTTTACGTCATTACCAATTGTGATATTTCCAAGTATTTTCGCTCCACTTCCAATAAAAACGCGATTTCCAATCGTTGGATGTCTTTTGCCCTTTTCTTTTCCTGTTCCTCCTAAAGTGACACCATGAAAGAGAGTCACGTCATCTCCAAGAATTGCCGTTTCTCCTATCACTACCCCCAATCCATGGTCGACAAAAAGTCTTTTACCAATTTGAGCCCCTGGATGTATTTCAATACCTGTTTTTTTTTTGCCTCTTTCACTTATCAATCTTGCTAAAAACAAGTGCTTTTTTCTGTAAAGACGATGAGCGATTTTATAGTAAAGTAAGGCTTTAAAACTAGGATGTAAGAACACTTCTAACGTAGAACTTATCGAAGGATCTTGTTTTTTAATTAGGGCAATTTGTTCTTTTATATAAGACATAAATTAGTTCCTTTCCTAAAGTAAATAAAAATATACCATGATCTAAATATTAAATAAAGTTTTATTCTTTCGAATCAAATCTTGTAAAGTTTACCTCCATATAATTTATGAACGGAAGCCTCATATTTATGACAATAATCCTGAAATAACTTTATTTTTCTATGCAAATAAAATATAAAAAAGAATATTTATTTTTCAGTAATTTAATATAGAAGATAATTTATATGAATTCCGCTATTTCCAAGACTCTTCACTAATTTTTTAGCAATATTGGCTTTAGGCTTTTATTATTTTTTACTCTTCATCATTTGAGTCGTTGGTAACGACAAGAGTACAGTGATTTTTTCTTTTAAATCTTTTGCAAATATTAATAGATTTTTTTTTTATATATAAATGTTTTCCTTGCCTTCTATAGACTTAAATGGTATAAGAAAGTTAAGGAAGTGGAAAATAATGGTAAAAGATTATGTCATTGGTTTAGATTTAGGAATTAATAATGTAGGCTATTCTGTTATAGATAAAGAGACAAAAGAAATCATCAAAAAAGGTGTCCGTTTATACAGTGAAGCCTCTAATGCCGAAGAAAGAAGAGTTGCTAGAAATACAAGACGGAGAATTAAAAGGAAAGACAATAGAGTTCAAGAATGTTTAAAAATATTTGAAACAATCCATTTTCCTAATAAGAATACAATCGATTCTGATTTGCTAAAAAAAAGAATAAAAGGCCTACAAACGAAATTAGAAAAACAAGAAATTGTTAATATTTGCTGTTACTTTATGTCTCATCGTGGCTATATTCCTTTTGGCGATGAAGAACGAAATTTAGTTGAGTTAAATGGACTTTACCCATGTGAGTATTATCAAGAAATTAAAAAAGAATATGGCAAATATAGAGCATTGGAAAAAGTTGTGAGTCATGAAGAATTATTAAAAGAATTAGAAGCAATCTTGCAAAAACAAAAAGAATTTTATCCAGAATTACAAAAGATACTTTCTAATGAGGAAAAAGGTTTAATTCCTCTATTTAATAGAAAAAGAAAATTTTGGGAAGGTCCAGGAAGTGAAAATTCCTTTTCTCCATATGGAAGATTTAAAAATGAAAATGATACTGTGGAATATCAAAAATTAAAACAACAAGGTAAAGAAAAATATTTATTTGAAGAATTAATTGGGCATTGTTCTATTTATAAAGAAGAAAAATGTGTACCCAAAGCAAATGTATTTGCTGAAAAATTTAATTTATTAAATGATTTTATTAATATCAGGATTATTCATCCAGAAAATATAAAAAAAGAAAATTATATCGAAAATAAAGAAAATGAATATAAATTAACAACAGAAGCTTTAGAAAATATTACAGATTTTTGTATGAAATTTGAAGGAAAAACCTTATCTTATATAAAAGTATTAAAAGAAGTTTTAGGATTGAAAAAAGAAGACATTAATGGTTTTCGGGTAGATAAAGATGGAACGACACCATTGTTTTCTCTTATGAAAGCATATCGTTATATCATGAATTTATTTAAAGAAAATAATTTAGAAACTAAATGGTTAGTCGAAGAAAATTATCAAAACTATAATAAATTAATCGAAATACTTGCTGTTGCGCCAGGAATCATAGAGATTGAAAAAATGTTATCTTCGATAAAAAAATTAAACGCTAAAGAGATTGAAGTGATTAAAGAAATAAAGACAAAATTAAAAAATGATAAAATGCTTGAATATCATGCTTTAGGAAATAAGGCTTTAGTACGGGCTATTCAAGATATACTAAGTACTGGCATGAATTTTATGCAAGTTTCTAAAAAATTTGATTATGAAAAAGAAGCCAGAGAATACTTTCTAAAAAATTACGGAAAGGGAAAAGGACGACTTTTAATGACTTCGAAATATGTAGAAGAGATTATTGCTTCTCCTCAGGTCAAAAAAACATTAAGACAAGCCATAAAAATTATTAATGCTATCATAAAAGAACAAGGCACTTATCCAAGCATTATAGCTATTGAATCAACCAAAGAAATGAATGGTAATGAAAAAAGAAAAAAAATTGAACAAGAACAAAAAAGAAATGAAACTCGCCGTAGAGAGGCTAGAAAAAGATTAGAAGAAAAATATAATGATAATCAAACCACCGAAAATAGGATTGAAAGAGTAAAACTTTTTTTAGAAACAAATGAAGAATGTCCTTATTGTGGAAAACTCATTTCTATGAATGATGTTATAAACGATATTTTAGAAGTTGAACATATCCTTCCTATTAGTGCGAGTGCTGATAACTCACAAAATAATAAAACGATTTGTTGTCGTGAATGTAATAGTAAAAAGAGAAATAGAACACCCTATAATTTTCTAACGAAAGAAGAATTTGAACTTTTTGAAAAAAGAATTTTAAAATATAGCATTTCAGAGAAAAAAATTCAAAACTTTTTAACTACTGAAGATGTAAATAAATATAAAATAAGATTTTTTAATCGTAATTTAAGAGATACAGCCTATGCAACGAAAGAACTAGTAAATCAAGTGCATTTATTTAATAATTATTTAAAAGCTTACACGGAAGATATAGAAATTAAAACTTTATCTACCCCAGGACAACTAACACATGATATCAGAGATAAATGGGGGTTAGAAAAAGATCGCGATGACGGAAAATATCATCATGCAGTGGATGCATCTATCGTAGGTGGAATTGCGATAACAAAATTAGGAGAATTGATCGTTGAAATGCAAAATGACTCCAAGTTTTGGCTAAATAAAAAAGAAGTTGCTCTAACCATTCCTGATTATTTGAAAAATTTCTATTTAAAAGAAATGAAAGAATCTATTATGACCATTAAAAGTGATTTAGATATTCAAATATCTATGGAAGTTAATAAAGATCCAAACCGATCATTATCAAATGCTAATATTTGTTCTTTTATAAAAAAAGCTGACAATAACTATTTTGTTATTGACCAAATTCCTGATATTTATTCTCCAGATTTAATAAGAAATAATAAAGAAAAACTAGATAAACTATTTGATGAAAAGAATCAACAATATACCTTGCTGTGTCAAGAAAAAAATCCTAAATTATTTAATTATTTAAAAAATATTTATAATATGTACCAACATGATAAGGAAAATCCGTTTTTAAATTATTGCGAAGAATTGTTAGAAAAAGATGAAAAGTTTGACTATTTAAAACATGGAATCAAAACTCCATCTAAAAATGGCAAAGGAGTTTTAATTAAAAAAATTCGTTACATGCGAAATACCTCCGAACCTTTCTTATTAAATAAAAAAAATATAGCCAAAAAAGAACAAACTTTAATAGGTTTAGATAGCGTTAGCATTTACTGTACAAGACTATTTTGGAATCAAGATTTACATAAAATTATATTTATTCCTGTATATTGTCCTTGTGTAAATTTTAAAACTAAAATAATAAACGAAAATCATCCTTTATATCAGAATTATTATCAAAAATATGTTGCAGGAAAAAATGTAATCTTTATCGTTGATTTATTTAATGGAAATTATGTTGAAATCAAAAAATCAAATGGTGAAATAATCTATGAATATATAAAAGGGTATGCTAAAGCTAATAAATCAATTCAATGTAAATCCGGAAAATATCTTTCTCCTAAAGACAAATTTACTCTATATGATGTAGACATACTAGGAAATAAGAAAAAACGTTTGACTTGGCCTAAAGATTCAAGTATAATGTAAACATGGATTTTGAAACAAGTTTTCAACTTCCTAAATTACACAGGGTTTCCTATTATAACTTATTTTAGGTAACTGAGGAATGCTTAAAACCGGCATTCCTTTTTTTAGTATAAAAATGGCATTTAGAACTATTTATATTGAAAAAGCCGTTCGATTAAACAATGTTGTAGTGAATTATGAACACGACGATTATCATATTAATATAGATGAAATTAACACGATTATTTTAGAAGATCCAAGATGTAATATTTCCGTTCGTTTATTATCAATTTTATGTGAAAAAGGAATTAATGTAATTTTTAATAATGCCTCACATATGCCAATTGGATCTTTACAATCACTTTATAATCATACAAGAGCTCCTAAAAAGCTTAAACTTCAAATTGCTTGGGATAAAAAGTCTCAAATATATTTATGGACAGAAATAGTAAAACAAAAAATTAATAACCAAATAGAAACATTGACGAGAAAAGAAAAAACAGAAAAAATAGATCTTTTAGAAAAACTAAAAAACGAAATTGTTTTAGGAGATTTAAATAATAAAGAAGGAACTACAAGTCGTATTTATTTCAAAGAACTATTTGGAAATACCTTTAAAAGGTTTGATGAAACAATTATAAACTATGCTTTAAACTATATTTATCAAATAATACGATCTAAAATTGCCCAAGAAATAGTTGCTTGTGGTTACGTCCCAGCTTTAGGAATTTGCCATTGCAGTGAATTCAATTTATATAATCTTGCTGATGATTTCATTGAACCATTTCGACCTATTTGTGACTATTATGTCAGTGATTTATTAGAAAATACCCTTGAAAATTATTTGACTTCAGAAATAAAACAAAAAATAGTAAATATATTAAACCAAAATATTACTTTCAAAGGAGCAAGTTATAAACTTCATATTGTTATACAATTTTACGTTCAAACTTTATTTAACTTTTTAGAAACAGGAGATATTTCAAAAATTGAATTTCCAAAATTATGGAATACATAAATTTTTATAAGCAAATGCGTTTAGTTTTAATTTATGATTTGCCTGTAAAAGAAGCAGATGAACGTAAAATATATAATAGGTTTCATCGAGATATCACAAGATTTGGTTTTTATATGTTGCAATATTCTGTCTATTCAAAAGTTATTCAAAATGATACTTCATTAAAACAATATTTATTAAAATTAGAAAGATTAGTACCTAAAAAAGGAAATGTAATCATTTTAAAAGTTACAGAAAAACAGTATCAAGATATGATTTATTTAAGAGGCGAGAAAAATAAATTTGATACTCTTGTTGGAGGAAAAGAATTTGTTATTTTTGGAGGTGATATAGAAAGTGAATTTAAAGATAACGAGTGATGATATAGAATATTTAGAAATGATTCAAAAAGAAAATTCCATATTGATTTTAAATAAAAATGAAATGTTAAAGTTTTATTATCAATTTTATAGCTGTATAGAAAATAAAAATAAAGAAGTAAAAATATCGATAGGAGAAAAGATTTTGGATTCAAGAAATACGATTTAATTTTCTTTCTGTAATTATAAAGAAATATTGGAACAATTAAAATTTAAAAAAGGAACTTTATTCTACGAGTATTTATTATATTGCTTAGAAAAGACAGACATTTCAAGTGATGATCATGTGTTTTATAATCTGGTTGATATAGTGAAATCTATGTTGAGAGAAACAGATTTAAACATTGAATATGATTTAGAAGAAGATTTAGAAAAATTAATTTTTAATACAGTGACTTTTAATTTAAATTTTAAAATAAATGAAATAACAAATATTTTTAAATGTTTATTAGAATCTTTTTTAGAAAGAAATCAAAATAAAAATTACATTATTTTTTATGATTCAAGTTTACTTTCTTTAGAATTAAGTTGTGTTAAACATTAAGACTGATTGATATATTCAACATAAGCAACGTTCA